>NZ_JAPJQF010000038.1:0-24498 GCF_030825285.1 Anaerotruncus massiliensis (ex Togo et al. 2026) | reverse complement strand
GCGGGCGGGTGCTCGCGGGGGAGGGGTGGCTCTGCGGGGAGTGCGGTCTGCCCGAGACGGCGGGGGAGGCCTGCCCCGGCTGCGGCAAGCGGCTGGACCGGTGCGTCTGCGAGGCGTCCGGCCCGGTCTGTGACGGCGTGTCCGCGGCGCTCTGGTATGAGGGCGGCGTGCGCCGGGGCATCCACCGGTACAAATACAGCGGGCGCAGCTATTACGCGCCCTTCCTCGCGGCGCTGATGGCAAAGCGGGTGCGCGGCGACTTTGGGGACGGGGCGTTCGACCTCGTCACCTGGGTGCCGCTGCACCGCAAAAAGTTCCGCCGGCGCGGGTTCTGCCAGACCGAGCTGCTGGCGCGGGAGCTTTCCCGGCGGCTGGGCGCGCCCGCCAAAGGCGGGCTCCTGGCCCATACGGGAAAGGGCGGCGCGCAGGCGCGGCAGGAGGGCGCCGCCGCACGGGAGCACAACGCGCGGGAGGCATTCTCCCTCTGCCGGGGCGCGGCGCTCAAGGGGGAGCGGGTGCTGCTCGTGGACGACGTGCTCACGACGGGCGCGACGGCCCGCCGATGCGCGGAGCTTCTCAAAAAGGCGGGCGCGGGGGAGGTCCGCCTCACCGTGGCGGCCACGACGCCCGCCGGGCAGAGGAAAATGGCGGCAAATGGCGGGCGGCGTTGAATTCTGCTGTAAATTGTTGTATAATGGTGCGGTAATGAATCGGGCGGGGCCCGTCAGGGGGACAAAATCGTATGAATTCAATCGACATCGGGATCGACCTGGGAACGGCGACGGTACTCGTCTATAACGGCGCGCACGGCATCGTGCTGCGGGAGCCCTCGGTCGTGGCGATCAACACCCGCACCGGGGACGTGCTCAGCGTGGGGGACGAGGCGCACGACATGCTGGGCAAGACGCCCGCGAAGATCACCGCCATCCGCCCGCTGGAGGACGGGGTCATCTCCGACTACAAGATGACCGAGGCGATGATCAAATACTTCATGAAAAAGGCCTGTCCCAACAATATGATGAAACCGCGGGTGGCGCTCTGCGTGCCCTCGCTCATCACTGGCGTGGAGGCGCAGGCGGCGGTCGACGCCGCCGTGCAGGCGGGCGCGCGCAGCGTCTACCTGATCGAGGAGCCGGTCGCGGCGGCGATCGGCGCGGGTATCGACATCTCGCGGCCGAACGGCAACCTCATCCTCGACATCGGCGGCGGCACGAGCGACATCGCGGTGCTCTCCCTCAACGGCATCGTCTGCAAAACGTCGATCAAGCTGGCGGGGGACAAGTTCAACGCCGCGATCATCAAATACATGCGTTCCCGCTACAACGTCCTGCTCGGCGAGCGGATGGCCGAGCGGGTCAAGATCGCGATCGCGAGCGTCGACCGCGACGCGGAGGACGCGTCCTATGAAGTGAAGGGCCGCCACCTTGCGACCGGACTGCCGACCAAGGTGCTGCTCACCCGGAAGGAACTCTATCCGGTGATGGTCGAGCTGGTGGACGAGATCCGCGCGGCGGTCCATTCGGTCGTCGAACGCACGCCGCCCGAGCTTGTCGGGGACATCTTCACCAACGGCATGGTCATGACCGGCGGCGGCGCGATGCTCCACGGCATGGATGTCTATATGTCCCGCGAGCTCAAGATGCCGGTGCGCCTCGCGGAAAACCCCGTCGAATGCGTCGCGGTCGGCACCGGGCTTTCCTTCCAGTATATCGACCAGCTCGTGGACGGGTTTGTAGCTTCCTCCACCCACCGCCACTGAGCGGCCAATCGTATATTTGCCTCCTTTGGTTGGAATACTTTAGGTATCCCAATTGAAGGAGGTTGTTTTTTATGCCTTTGACGTCCAAAGAGCTTTCCGCCATCGAGGACCAGCTCGGCGTGGAACAGACGCTCGTCAAAAAGTTCGCGCTTTATGCCCAGATGACCACCGACCCGCAGCTCAAGACCCAGTTTGAACAGAACTCCGCGAAACACCAAAACCATTATGACCGGCTGCTCCAGCAGCTGGGTTAGGAGGGCGTATGAACCAGCAGAAACCGTTCGGCGACCGTGAAATGATGGAGGACGTGCTTTCGAGCCAGAAATTCGTCACCGAGGGCTACAACACCTTCGCGAACGAATGCGCGTCGCCAGCCGTCATGAGCGAGCTTATGAACATCCTCAATGAGGAACACCAGATCCAGCACGAGGTCTTCGACGAGATGGTCAAGCGCGGCTGGTACCAGACCGAGCCCGCCCCGCAGAAGAAGATCGACCAGTGCAAGCAGCAGCACGCGCAGGGCTAAATGAAAACAAAACGAAGGAACGGACGCTGATCGGTGTCCGTTCCTTTTATATGGCCGTCCAGATAATGGGTCAGGCCTTCCGCTGGGCGGCCGTCCCTGCAAGACAATTTCAGGTGTAAAAATGAGGTGTAGAAAATACATATGGAAGGCCGTACAATAAGCATGGTGATTGCAATGTTCCAGATTACGAGGCCGGAGTATATCAGCAAAACCTTCAGGCTCCCCAAAGAACTGCTTCGGCAGATGGAAGAGACTGCTCAGCGGCAGGGAGTTTCCCTGAACAGCCTGGTGGTTCAGTGCTGTGATTACGCCCTGAGGAATCTGGAACGGGAAACGTCGCCCGAGTGAGAGCCGGAACCCTTCCGTCAGGAAAGGTCCTTGGGGAAACGGATGCAATAGACGACGGGAGGCTGACGGCAAGGGCCCCACAGGGCGAAGCCCTGCGGGGCCCTCAATACCCGCGAGATGGGATGCAAGAGGTTCCTCTTGCAAAATGAGGTGTAGAATTTTTATTCGGGGGCGGCTATAATCGAATAGGTGATGGAAGTGTTTCAGATAACAAAACCGGAACATGTCAACAAGACGTTCCGTATTCCCAAAAAAATACTCCAGGAATTGGAGAAGATTGCGCAGGAGCAGGGGATATCATTGAACAGGCTGGTAATCCGCTGTTGCGAATATGCTTTGGGGGAACTGAAACAAGAATCATGACAAATGTATGCAGTCGGACAAAGAGGACCGCAGGGGCATTGCCCCTGCGGTCCTTTCCTTTAAATGAATCAGTTTTGCCCCCCCGTCCGGTGCAGATGAACGTCCATCTGGTTGTAGGGGATCGAGATGCCTTCCGCGTCAAACCGGCGCTTGACCTCCTCGAGCAGGTCAAAGTTGAGCGTCCAGTAGTCGGGTGTGTCCACCCATACGCGGCAGGCGATCTTGATCGCGGAGTCGCCGTGCTCGGACATGCGGACGACCGGCTCGGGATCCCGGTGCGCAAGGGGGTTGTCGCCGAGCGCGCCGCGGATAATCCGCTTGGCCTTCTCAAAATCGTCGCCGTAGCCGATCGAAAAGACGAGGTCGAGGCGGCGGGTCGGCTCATAGGTGAAGTTGACGATCTCCGCCTTGGCCACGTCGCCGTTGGGGATGTGCACGACCTTGTTGTCGAAGGTCTTCAGGATCGTGTAGTTGAGGCGGATCTCCTGGATGGTGCCCTCGTTGCCGTTGATGCGGACATAGTCGCCGAGCGCGAAGGGCTTGGTAAAGAGCACCGACATGCCGCCCGCGAGGTTCGCGAGGGAGTCCTTGACGGCCAGCGAGACCGCCAGGCCGAAGACGCCGAAGAGGGCGATGAGCGACCCGGCGGCGGAGGGGGCGAGCACGGTGACGACGATGATGCCGAGCACGATATAGAGCACCGCGCAGATGATTGAAACGATGAAATTATGCAGGGTGGGGTCGAGCTTGGAGCGCTTAAGCATTTTGCGGGAGAAGGAGCAGATCCAGCGCACAAGCAGGATGCCGGCCGCGAGGATGATGAGCGCCGTCAGCAGGCGGGGGGCGAAGTCGAGAAATTTGTGCCACAGGTAGTTCCACCGGGTGTCGGAGGGCATGCTGGTGAGGGCGTTCACCACCTCCTGAATCTCGGAGGCGGCGGAGGAGGTGTCGATGGTTTCCATGAGGGCTCCTTTCAATCCGCCTTCCCGGCGTGGGAGGCGGATTTTTTGATGTACGAGGAGGGGGATACGCCGGTGATCTTTTTAAACACGCGGGAGAAGTAGAGGGAGTCGTCGTAGCCGACCGACGCGGCGACCGCCGAGACGGGCAGGGAGGAACGCTCGATCAGTTCCACCGCCTGGGAGATGCGGAACTTGGTCAGGTATTCGTTGGGGGAGGTGCCGATATGCCGCATGAACACCCGGTAGAGGTGGCTTCGGCTGATGCCGACCGAGGCGGCGATGTCGCTGACGTCGATCGAGCCGGAGTAGTTGTGCGCGATGAACCGGATGGCGCTCTCGACATATTCGAGCGAAAGTCCGGCGGCGGGCGCGGGCGCGCCCGGCTGCTCGGTGAGCAGCGCGAGGAAGAGGTAGAGCAGGCCGATGGCGCGCAGCTCGCTGGCAGGGGTGGTGCCGGAGGCGCGGTAGATGCCGGTGATGGCGCTCTCGATGGCGGCCGGGTCCTCAAAGCGGACGACCGGCTTTTCGCGGGTGAAGGGGGTCTGGGCCATCAGCAGCTTGGCCTCCGCGCCGTTGAAGCCCACCCAGCAGTATTCCCACGGGTCTGCGTCGTCCGCGCGGTAGGTCACGATGACCGAGGGGTAGACGATGAAAGTGTCGCCCGCGCCCACCTCATGGGTGACGCCGCCGGCGGTGTAGCTGCCGCGCCCGGAGATGACGTGGTGCACGAGAAAGTGGTCCCGCAGGCCGGGCCCCCAGGTGTGGGAGGGCTCGCACTGCTGCACGCCGGCGTTATAGATGGCGATGGGCAGGCTTTCGCGCGTTTTGGTCTTATAGGAGTGTTTGAAGATACCGTCTGCCATTGGAAGGCCCCCTTTATTTTGCGTCTCCTAATTAGTATAATCAAAAAGGCGATTTACTGCAACAATCGTCCATAAAAATGGGACTTTTTTGTGTTGAAATTCCGTACAATTTGCGTTAAGCTAAAATTACAGATATTGAGAGGGCCCCGCGCGCGGCGGGGCCCCATCGGAAACGGACCGGCGACACGACAAAACGATGGAGGAAATGGTATGAAGACACAGGAGATGCGATCCAGGATCACTTCCGGCGGGTTGGACCGGGCGTTCGACTATCTCTACAGCGAAAAGGCGCCGCTCCAGCGGGAACGCTATGAGGCCGCGGTGGGGGAGTTTGAAAAGCTCTTCGGCGCGGGCCGGGAGGTCGGGCTCTTCAGCGCCCCGGGGCGCACCGAGGTGGGCGGCAACCACACCGACCACCAGCAGGGACGGGTGCTGGCCGCAGGCGTCAACCTCGACGTGATCGCGGTGGCCGGCAGGAACGACGACAACGTCATCCGCATTCAGTCGGCGGGCTTCCCGATGGACACCATCGACCTCTCCGACGTGTCGGTGCGGGAGTGTGAAAAGAACACCGCCGCCTCCCTCATCCGCGGCGTGGCCGCCAAGTTTGCCGCCCTCGGCTACCGCATCGGCGGCTTCGACGCGTACACCACCTCCAGCGTGCTCAAGGGCTCCGGCCTCTCCTCGTCGGCCGCGTTCGAGACGATCGTCGGCACGATGCTCAACTGCCTCTACGCGGGCGGTGCGGCGACCCCGGTGCAGATCGCCCAGATCGGCCAGTACGCCGAAAACGCCTATTTCGGCAAGCCGAGCGGCCTCATGGACCAGATGGGCTGCTCGGTGGGCGGCTTCATCACGATCGACTTTCAAAACCCGGAGAAGCCCGTCGTTGAAAAGGTGGACTTCGACTTCGCCCATTCGGGCTACAAGCTTTGCGTCGTCGACACGGGCGGCAACCACGCCGACCTCACCGGCGACTACGCCGCCGCGCCGGTCGAGATGCGCGCGGTGGCGGAGGCGCTCGGCGGGAAGGTGCTGCGCGACGTCGCGCCGGAGACCTTCTACGCGGCGCTGCCCGCGCTGCGCGGCAAGTGCACCGACCGCGCCCTGCTGCGCGCCTTCCACTTCTACGCGGACAACGACCGGGTGCCCAGGCAGGTCGCCGCGCTCAGGGCGGGCGACTTTGAGGAATTCAAGCGCCTTGTAATCGAGAGCGGGCGCTCCTCCTACATGTACCTGCAAAACGTCTACACCTGCAAGAACCCCGACGAGCAGGGCCTCTCCCTCGCGCTCGCGATGAGCGAGCACCTGCTGGCCGGCCGCGGCGCGTGGCGCGTCCACGGCGGCGGCTTCGCCGGGACCATCCAGGCGTTCGTCCCCGAGGACCTGCTCGACGGCTACAAGGCCGCGATGGAGGCGGTGTTCGGCGCGAACCACTGCCACGTGCTCTCCATCCGCCCGGTCGGCGGAGTGGACCTCTGCGCCCTGTAAGGCGCGCCCGGTTAACAGGAAACGACACACCGATCAGATACATACAGGAGGAATCAGAATGGCTGAATTAAGATGGCATCCCCTGACACAGGACTGGGTCATGATCGCTTCCCATCGGCAGGCGCGCCCGCAGATGCCCAAGGACTGGTGCCCCTTCTGCCCGGGCTCGGGCAAGGTGCCGGACCACTACGACGTGCTCGAATACGACAACGACTTCCCGGCGCTGAGCCAGACGCCCCCCGAGCCGGACGACGTGGCGAACGACTTCTTCAAAACCGCGCCCGCCTACGGCAAATGCGAGGTCATCCTCTATTCGCCCGGGCACACGACGACGGTCCCCGAACTGTCGGACGACCATATGGCGAAGCTGGTCGACCTGTGGTGCGAGCGGTTTGAAAAGCTCTCGCAGGACGAAAAGATCAAATACGTCTTCATCTTTGAAAACCGCGGTGAGGCGGTGGGCGTCACGATGCCCCATCCGCACGGCCAGATCTACGGCTACTCCTTCGTGCCCAAGAAGCTCCAGCTCGAGCTCAAATCGTCGGGCGAATACTACGCCGAAAAGGGCAGATGCCTCTTCTGCGACATGCTCGCCGAGGAGCAAAAGTTCGGCCAGCGGGTGATCTTCCAGAACGAGCACTTTACCGTCTTCCTGCCCTTCTTCACCGAGTACCCCTACGGCGTGTACATCTTCGCCAACTCCCACAAGTCGAACCTCCTCGAGTTCACCCCCGGGGAGCGCCGTTCGCTTGCCGTCACCATCAAGCACACGGTCGGCATGCTCGACAGCCTCTTCGGCTACAAGTTCCCCTATATGATGTGTATGCACAACGCCCCGGTGAACGGCCCGGACGTGAAGGACAGCTACCACTTCCACATCGAATTTTTCCCGCCGATGCGCAGCGCGGACAAGGTCAAATTCAACGCCTCGAGCGAAACGGGCGCGTGGGCGCACTGCAACCCGACCCGTCCCGAGGAGACCGCCGCCGAGCTTCGCGAGGCGTACGGGCGGTATATGGACACCCTCAAATAAGCGCTTGTGGAGCTCCCACAAAGCGGCCGCCCGGGAGGACGGCCGCTTTGTCTTTTTGGGCGGGGGAGATGGATTTTTCATGAAATGTTTGTTAAAATTTTTTCAAAATTGCGGCGTAAAGGCGTTGCAAATACCCGCAAGATATAGTATACTTAGTTCTGGTTTCGATTTTTTGTAGAAACCAATTTCCTGTATCATTTTACCAAATATATAGCAAGGAGAATGGGCATGAATATTGATTTTACCCTTGCGGGCGCAGTCATCATCACGGGTCTGGTGGTCGTCTTTGTGGCGCTGATCGGTCTTTCGCTGATCGTCTGGCTGATCGGAAAGCTCTTCGTCTCCACCGGCCTGGGCTCGCCGAAGAAACCGGCGCAGCCCGCCGCGGCCCCCAAGCCCGCCGCACCGGCGGCACCCAAGGCGGCCCCGCAGCAGGCGGCGGCCCCGGCTCCGGCGCCCGCCGCGCCGGCGGCTCCGGCTCCGGCCTCCACCATGGTGATCCAGCCGATCGTCGAGGAGGGTATCGGAGACGATATCATCGCGGTGATCTCGGCGGCGGTCGCCTCGATGTTCGGCGGCGGCGAAAGCGGCCAGCCCGCGGCCGAGGGCGGCTTTGTCCTGCGCAGCATCCGCCGCGCACGGGAGCGCACCTCCTGGGCGCAGGCCGGCATGATGCAGAACACCCAACCTTTTTGATTGACGGAGGGCAGAGACAATGTTTGAAATTTTTGCGGACTCGGTCCAGACGATCGTGTCCAAGTCGGGCTTCCTGAACCTGACCGGCGGGCAGGCCCTGATGATTCTGGTTTCCTTCGTGCTCATGTACCTTGCAATCCGCAAGGGCTTCGAGCCGCTGCTGCTGCTGCCGATCGCGTTCGGTATGCTGCTGACCAACCTGCCGATGGCGGGAATGTACCACCCTGAAATCTTCATCAACGACACCGGGCATATCGCGTGGGAGATGCTCGCCAACGGCGGCGGCCTGCTCGACTACCTCTACCTCGGCGTCAAGCTCGGCATCTACCCGCCGCTGATCTTCCTCGGCGTCGGCTGCATGACCGACTTCGGTCCGCTGATCGCGAACCCGAAGAGCTTCCTCATGGGCGCGGCCGCCCAGCTCGGCATCTTCCTCGCCTTCTTCGGCGCGCTGGCGCTCGGCTTTACTCCCGCCGAGGCCGGCTCGATCGGCATCATCGGCGGCGCCGACGGCCCGACGGCGATCTTTACGACGACCCAGCTGGCTCCGCACCTGCTCGGCTCGGTGGCCATCGCGGCCTACTCCTATATGGCGCTGGTCCCGATCATCCAGCCGCCCATTATGAAGCTGCTCACCACCAAGAAGGCGCGCGCCGTCCGGATGGAGCAGCTGCGCCCTGTCTCCAAGCTCGAGAAGATCGTCTTCCCGATCCTCGTTGCGATCCTGGTATCCTTCCTCGTTCCCGACACCGCCCCGCTGATCGGCATGCTCATGCTCGGAAACCTCTTCCGTGAGTCGGGCGTGGTCGACCGCCTCAACAAGACGGCGCAGAACGAGCTGATGAACATCGTCACCATCTTTCTCGGCGTCACCGTCGGCGCGACGGCGAGCGCGGAGCGGTTCCTCACCCCGCAGACCCTCGGCATCATCGTCCTCGGCCTCATCGCGTTCGCGTTCGGTACCGCGGGCGGCGTGCTGCTCGGCGACCTGATGTACGTCCTCTCGGGCGGCAAGATCAACCCGCTGATCGGTTCCGCCGGCGTGTCGGCCGTCCCGATGGCGGCGCGCGTCTCGCAGAAGGTCGGCCAGAAGGAGAACCCGACCAACTTCCTGCTCATGCATGCGATGGGTCCGAACGTCGCCGGCGTTATCGGCTCCGCCGTGGCCGCGGGCGTCCTGCTCTCCATCCTCAAGTAATGTTCGATATCGATAAAAAGGCGGCCCATGCGGGCCGCCTTTTTTACGTTCCCACGGGTCGGGAAATGTGGTATACTGTAGTTGCCGCGGGCGCGGAACGCGCCCGGCCAAACAACGGAATGTGTGGGGAAACGCAATGGATTTATCGCTGAAAGACCGGTACACAGCGGCGCGTCGCCGCATCATCGACGACTTCTTTTCCCGGATGAACCCGATGCAGAAGCAGGCGGTCTACACGCTGAACGGCCCGGTGCTGATCCTGGCGGGCGCGGGCAGCGGGAAGACGACGGTCATCATCAACCGCATCGCGAACATGGTGCTCTTCGGGGACGCCTATCACAGCACCTGGATGCCCGAGCAGGTCACGGCGGAGGACGTCGCCTTCCTCGAGGAGTACGCCGACGGGGAGAGCTGGGACTCCGACCGCGCCTTTACGCTCATCCGCAGCCACACCGTCATGCCCTGGAACATCCTCGCGATCACCTTTACCAACAAGGCCGCCGGGGAGCTGCGGGAGCGGCTTTCGGCGATGCTCGGGCGGACGGCGGACGACGTGGGCGCCTCGACCTTCCATTCGGCGTGCGTGCGCATCCTGCGGCGCGAGATCGAGCGGCTCGGTTACGGGCGCAGCTTTGCGATCTACGACACCGACGACTCGCTGCGGGTGATCAAGGGCGCGCTCAAGGAGCTCAACATCGACGACAAGCGATTCGCCCCCAAGGGGGTGCTCTCCGCGATCGGCCGCGCGAAGGACGAGCTCCTGACCCCCGACGGCTACGAGGCCGGCGTGGGGGACGACTACTACAAGCAGGTCGTCGCCAAGGTGTACGCGATCTACCAGAAGCAGCTCCAGGACGCCAACGCGGTCGACTTCGACGACATCATCATGCTGACGGTGCGGCTCTTCAAGGAGTTCCCCGAGGCGCTCGACTACTACCGCAACCGCTTCCGCTACATCATGGTGGACGAGTACCAGGACACCAACCGCGCGCAGTTCGAGCTCGTGCGGCTGCTCGCCTCCGAGAGCGGGAACCTCTGCGTCGTCGGCGACGACGACCAGAGCATCTATAAATTCCGCGGCGCGACGATCGAAAACATCCTCCAGTTCGAGGACAACTTCCCCGGCGCGAAGGTCTTCCGGCTGGAACAGAACTACCGCAGCACCGAAACGATCCTCGACGCGGCCAACGCGGTCATCTCGAACAACACCGAGCGCAAGGGCAAGACCCTCTGGACCCAGAACGGGGAGGGGGTCAAGGTGCGGGTGCACCGCGCCGCCGACGAAAACGGGGAGGCGCAGTTCATCTGCGACACGATTCAGGCCAACGTGCAGGCGGGCGCGAAGTATTCCGACCATGTGGTGCTCTACCGCATGAACGCCCAGTCGCAGATGCTCGAGCGCGGCATGGTCAAGGCGGGCATCCCCTACCGTATCATCGGCGGGCTGCGCTTCTACGAGCGCAAGGAGATCAAGGATATCGTCTCCTATCTGAGCGTGCTGAGCAACCGGTCGGATTCGCTGCGGCTGCGGCGGATCATCAACGAGCCCAAGCGGAAGATCGGAGACAGCACGGTCAACGCGGTGGCGGAGATCGCCGCCGGGACGGGCGCGGCGATGTTCGACGTGCTCGAGCACGCGGACGAATACGCCTCCCTCGGGCGCAAGACCGCCGACCTCATGGCGTTCGCGGCGATGATGCGCGGGCTGATGGAGGCGGCGGACACGCTGCCGCTGGGCGAATTGCTCGACGAGCTGCTCGACCGGACGGGCTACCTTGCGATGCTCCAAGCGGAGGGCTTTGAGGGCCAGACGCGGATCGAGAATATCGAGGAGCTCAAGAGCACGATGAACCGCTATGAGGAGGAGAACGCCGAGCACTCCCTCTCCGGCTTTCTGGAGGAGATCTCCCTCTACACCGACATCGACAAATACGACCCGAACGACGACGCGGTGGTGCTGATGACGATGCACTCGGCCAAGGGGCTCGAGTTCGACAACGTCTTCATCGCGGGCGCGGAGGAGGGGATCTTCCCGGGCGTGCAGGCGATGTACGACCCCGCGCAGGTGGAGGAGGAGCGGCGGCTCGCCTACGTGTCGATCACCCGCGCCAAAAAGCAGCTCTACATCTCCGACGCGGCGCAGCGGATGCTCTTCGGGCAGACGATGCGCAACCGCCCCTCGCGGTTTTTGGCGGAGATTCCGCCGGAGCTGTGCGAGTCGGAGGACGAGACGCTGCTCCGCCGCCAGCAGGCGGCCGCCATGCCGGCGAAAAAGCCCCGCTACTCCGAGAGCGACCGGATGCTGGGGGTGGGCCGCCAGCCCGCGCCCGACGAGGGCTTCGACCTGCGGCCGGGGGACGGGGTCACACACAAGGTGTTCGGCGGCGGCATGGTGATCTCGGTCACGCCGATGGGCAACGACCACCTTGTGGAGGTGGCGTTCGACGGTGTCGGAACCAAGAAGGTTATGGCGAAATTCGCCCGCCTGAAGAAAATTTAACGGGTTTTTTGGTCGAATGTTCACGATTTGTTAAAAACGCCCTTCTCCGATTCGACAGATTCCGCCAATTACAGAGCGTATAATGTAATTGCAGCGAACGAAAGATAACGCTGTCGAAAAAAGTCAAGGACGGGATAACAGATGAACGCAATCAAAAAATGGATCCTCGCGGTCCAAATCGAGAACAGGTGGAAAAAGATCGGGAACAACCGCAGGAAGATGGGCGCTCTGCTGGAAAACGGCGAGCCCTACAGCTCTCCCGCGCTTGTCCGGCTGGACGGTGAGACCGCCCTGCTCGGCTACCAGGCCAGGCAGATGGAGCGGCGCTACCGGGAGCTGATGGGCGATTCGCTGGTGAGCGCCTGAACGGGTACATATGGTTCAATGAAGAAAAAACCGGGGCCGCGTAAAACGCGGCCCCGGTTTTTTGCCGGGCGGGGGAGGGAGGAGACCGCTCCCCGCCTTATGAAAAGATCAGGTTGAGCAGGACCGGGACGAGGCACCCGCCGATCGCGGCGAGGATGCCGAGGATCAGGTTGAGCTTGGTCTTGATGACGGCGAAGCTCACCTCGCCGTCCCCGAGCCGCTCGTCGTATTCCCGGAACTTCCCGTCGACCTTCTGTTCCAGCGCGCGCAGCGATTCGCACGGCTGGTTCTTTGAGCAGTCCATCTCACACCCCCAGTCTGCGGCGCGCATTTTCGAGCGCCGCGGCCAATTCGTCGAGCGCGGCCCGGACCGTCTCCCGCGCCGGGTCCCGCGGCGCGTCCCCGGCCGCGGAGGCGCGGTAGGCGATCCCCACCGCCCGGCAGAGCCCCCGCGCGGCCGCCTCGGCGTACTGCGGGAGATAGCGGTCGAACAGGGTGTTGTCCTCTTCGTTGGTGAGGAAGCCCAGCTCGAGCAGCGCGGAAGCCATGACGGTGCCCGTGTTGACGCCGAAATCCCGGTAGTTCTGCGGGGTCCCCTTGCGCACCCCCCGGTCCCGCACCGGCGTAACGGCGAGCAGCTCGGTCAGGATGTCCTGCGCCTTCTGCACGGTCGGCCAGTCGGCGCCGCTGTGCACCCACAGGCCCACGCCGCGCGCGGAGGGGCCCGCTGCGTCGCGGTGGAGGCTCAAGAAGTAGGCGCAGCCCGCCTCGTTGGCGATGCGGCAGCGTTCGGCGATCGGCAGGGCCGCGTCCGAATCGCGGGTGAGCACCACGCCGAGCCCCTGCGCCTCCAGCAGAGGCTTGAGGGCGCACGCGAGGCGCAGGACGTCGTCCTTTTCGTACCGGCTTTTGAGCACTGCGCCGGGGTCGGCGCCGCCGTGCCCCGGGTCAAGGCAGATTTTTACGATCGCGCTTCCCTCCCATCCGTCCGGCGGTCCCGGCGCGGGGCCGCGTAGGTCATCGCGAGGCGGCTGTCCCCGACGCCCGCGGTGGTCGGGTCGACCACCGCGTTAAAGACGCTCACGAGCACCGACACCACGACGACGGGGTTCTGCACGGCGCGCACAAAGAGCGCCCCGAGTGCGGCCCAGCGCGTCATGTCCTCCCACGAGAGGCCGAAATAGGCGAGGATGGGCAGCAGTACGGCACATGCGACCTGCGCCCACCAGAGCGGATTCTGGAACCGCACGGCCCAATTGATTTTCATCAGATTCCCCCTTCTTGATTGGTTTCATCGTTCCCTGCAATTTTATTGTACCACAACCTATGGTTGTTATCAAGAAAACGGCCCTCCCAAACAGGGGAAAAACGCCGGTTTACGCCGAAGGGGGAGATAATCCGGACAGCCCAAAAGCGCGGGAAGGGTAAATTGACGGATGTCTTTTGGCATGATAAAATAGGGATGGAACGAAAATTTCTCTGCCGATGCACAAAAAGACGAATCGCTCATAAAATGTATTGAGTACAGCTCAAAACATAACTAGGAGGATTCATATGGCAGAGCAAAGAACAGCTCCTGTTACCGCGACCGGAGCAAACTGTTTCAAGGAAGCAGTATGCATAGATGCCGGCAGGATCTATGATTCCTGCACCGATAAGGACTGCCTGACGGATTTGCAGGTATTCTTTACTGACCGCGCCCAGCCGGTGATCGACAGCGCGATGAGCATCAAATGCAAAGACGTGGAAATCATCACCGTCTACCTCGACGTCGAGCCGGTGCCCTTCAACAAGGGCTTCTACTCGGTCGATCTCACCTTCTTCTTCAAAGTGACGGTCAGCGCCTACACCTCCCCGGTGGCCCCTCCGGCCAATGTGGTGGGAATCGCGGCCTTCTCCAAGAAGGTCATCCTCTACGGCTCCGACGGGAACGTCAAGGTCTACAACTCGACCGACCCGCGCGGCGGCATCGACCACGACAACACCAACATGCCCAAGGCGAGCGTCCATGTGGTCGACCCGATGTGCCTCGACAGCAAGCTGGTCGAGTGCGGCTGCGGCCGTGCGTTTGAGTCCGGCGTGACCCTGCCCGGTTCGATCTGCAACCTGTTCGACGGCGACTTCGCGGTCTGCAAGCCGGAAAAGGTGGTACTTATCACGATCGGGCTGTTCACCATCGTCCAGCTCGAGCGCAGCGTGCAGATGATGATCCCGGCCTACGACTACGCGGTGCCGGATAAGGAGAGCACGAGCAATTCCACCGAGGACCCCTGCGAGGTCTTCCGCAAGATCAAATTCCCCCTCAACCAGTTTTTCCCGCCGAAGCTCTCCGAAGCGGATCAGCTTTAAACCGAAAACCCGGCGACGGATATCGTCCGGCGCGGGCGGATGAACCCCTGTGAAGCGGGGCTCCGCCCCGCCGGACGCGGACGTTTTTTTAAAAACAGGAGGATGCGCAATGCCAAAGGTACAGCCCAAAGTCACCCTTTTAAGCCATACCCCCAACCCGGAAAAGACGGTCGCCTCGGCGGCCAAGCTGTGCTATTCCTCGGCGTCCCTCGGCGATCTGATGGACAACCTCACCGAGGAAAAGGCGTCCGATTTCGTGCAGATGCTGGCGGAGATCGGCCATGAGAGCCCGATCGAGCACGCGAGCTTCACCTTCGGCATCGAAGGGGTCTCGCGCGCCTTCCTCGCGCAGATCACCCGCCACCGCATGGCCTCCTACAGCGTGCAGAGCCAGCGGTACGTGCGGGAGAAGGCGTTCGACTACGTCCTGCCGCCCGAGATCGAGGCGGACGACGAGGCGCTCTCCGAGTTCGAGGAGGCGATGGAGGCGGCGCAGGAGAGCTACGACCGCATCGCCGCGATCCTCAAAAAACGCCGCGCCGCCGCGCTCGTCGCGGAGGGTATGGAGGAGAAGGAAGCCGCCAAAAAGGCGGAGAAGCTGGCGATCGAGGACGCCCGCTTCGTGCTGCCCAACGCGTGCGACACCAAGATGATCGTCACGATGAACGCGCGCAGCCTCTATAACTTCTTCGCACACCGCTGCTGCAACCGCGCCCAGTGGGAGATCCGGGAGGTCGCCGACCAGATGCTCGCGCTCGTGAGCGCGGTCGCGCCGACCCTCTTTTCGGGCGCGGGGCCGTCCTGCTGCCGCGGCGGCTGCCGCGAGGGCAAGATGAGCTGTGGAAAGCCGCAGGAGGTGCGCGGGCACATCGCGAAGCTCAAGCAGGGGGGACGGGCGTGACCGGCAGGCTGATCGTCATCGACGGGCTGGACGGCTCGGGCAAGCAGACGCAGGCAAAGCTCCTCTGCGACCGGCTGCGCCGGGAGAACGTGCCGGTGCGCGCGGTGAGCTTCCCCGACTACGCCGAGCCGTCGTCGGCGCTCGTCAAGATGTACCTTTCGGGCGAATTCGGACAGGCCGACGACGTCGGCCCCTACGCCGCGAGCAGCTTTTACGCGGTCGACCGCTACGCGAGCTACCAGCGGTTCTGGAAGGCGGACTACCTTTCGGGGCATACTATTGTCGCCGACCGCTACGCGACCTCCAATCTCATCCACCAGATGTCCAAGCTGCCCCCCGATGAATGGCCCGCCTTCCACGCGTGGATGGAGGACTTTGAATACGGGAAGCTCGGCCTCCCGCGTCCCGACGCGGTCGTCTACCTGGACATGCATCCCGACGTTTCGCGGGCGCTGCTGTCGGGCCGCTACCACGGGGACGAGTCGAAGCGGGACATCCACGAGGCGAATTTCGCCTATATGCGGCGGTGCCGCGTCTGCGCGCTCTACGCCGCCGAACACTTCGGCTGGCGGGTGGTGCGCTGCTCGGACGAGCGCCGCGCCTTCCCGGTCGAGGAGATCGCCGAGGAGGTCCGGCGGGCGGTCAACCCAACAGAAAGGTCCTTATAAGCTATGCCGGATTTCAGAAGAATCACCCTTGCGGACAAGGAATGGATCGACCCGCTGCTCCGGATGGGGAACCTGAGGGGCAGCGAATACACCTTTACCAACAATTTCATCTACCGCACGATCTACCACATCGAGGTCGCGCGGATGAACGACTACTACCTCGTGCGCTCCCACCGGGAGGGCGGCGCGTACTCCTACCTCTACCCGGCGGGCAGCGGCGACCTCAGGCCGGCCGTCGACGCGCTCGTCGCGGACGCGGCGGAGCTCGGGGTCCCCTTCCACATGAACGGCGTTCCCCGCGAGGGGACCGCCGCGCTGGAGGCCCTCTTTCCCGGGCGGTTTGCCTTTTCGGAGGCGCGCGACAACTTCGACTACCTCTACGAGAGTGAAAAGCTCATCACCCTGTCGGGCAAAAAGCTGCACGGCAAACGGAATTTCGTCAACCGCTTTCTGGCGGAGAACGAGGGCCGCTGGGCCTATGAGGCGGTCACGCCCGAAAATTTGCCCGAATGCTGGCGGATGAATGTGGCGTGGTGCGCGGAGAACGGCTGCGGCGAGGATCCGAGCTTGGCGGAGGAGACCTGCGCGGTCAAAAACTGCTTCGACAACTTTACCGCGCTGGGGCTCCGGGGCGGGCTGCTCCGGCTGGACGGCGGGGTGATCGCCTATACGATGGGCCTGCCGCTCAATTCGGACACCTTCATCGTGCACATCGAAAAGGCGTTTGCGTCGATCGCGGGCGCCTATCCGATGATCAATCAGCAGTTCGCCGCGCACAACTGCGCGGATTACAAATATGTCAACCGGGAGGACGACGTGGGGGACGAGGGGCTGCGCAAGGCGAAGCTCTCCTACAGGCCCGCCATCCTCCTCGAAAAGTTTGAAGCCGTGCTGAAAGAACCCTCGGGCGGGAGGTGACGGTATGATCCGGTTTGCGGAGGAAGGAATGCGCGCCCGGCTGAAAGAGCTGTGGCGCGAATGCTTCGGCGACAGCAACGAGTATGTCGACCTCTATTTCGCGAGCCACGACATCGCGCGGCACACGATGGTCTTCATGGACGGGGAGAACCCCGTCTCGATGCTCTCGCTGCTGCCGATGACGGTGGTGACGCGGGCGGGCATCCTGCCCGCGCGGTACGTCTACGCGGTGGCGACCAAGGAGAGCTACCGCGGGCGGGGGATCAGCACGCGGATGCTCGAGGCGGCCCACAGGGTGCTGCGCGCCGAGGGGGTCAAGCTGTCGGTGCTCGTGCCCTCGAGCGCCGCGCTCTACAACTTCTACGGCAAGCGCGGGTTCGACACTGAGTTCTATTCCGGGCTGGCGGTCGTCGGGCGGGAGGAGATCGCGCCCTTTGCGGGCAGCTTTTTCATCAGCGAGGCCGACCCCCTGGAGTTTATGCAGATCCGCGAGCGGGCGTTCGCCGGGCGCACGATGTTCGTGCGCTGGGACGGCGACGCGCTCGCCTACCGGATGACCGAGACGGCCTTTGGCGGCGGCGAGACGCTGGCGATCACGATCGGCGACGCGCGGGCTATCGCCGTCTGCCACATGGAGGGCGGCAGGGTGAACGTCAAGGAGCTCGCGCTCGACGGGATGGCCGCCGGCACGGCGCTCTCGGTGCTCCAGCACAAGTTCGGCGCCGACGAGTACCACCTGCGCCTGCCGCTCGACCTCGACTGCCCCTATCCGCTCGAGCGGGTGCCGGCGGGCGTAACCTGCTGGTACGACCCCGAGGCGCGCGAGCGGGTGTTCGGCGGCGGGGGCGGGGCGCCCTACCTAAACCTGGTGCTCGACTGAACGCGCCGCCCGCCGGGCGGCGGTACACAACGAATCAAAAATGCGATCGAGGTGCTGACAAAGATGATCTATGTATTTCTGGCCGATGGATTTGAAACGGTCGAGGCGCTCGCCGTCGTCGACGTGCTGCGGCGCGCCAAGCTGGAGGTGCGCACGGCGGGGGTGGGCGGCAGGACCGTCACGAGCGCGCACGGCGTGCCCGTCGTGTGCGACGTCACCGCCGGCGAGGTGGACAGGGAGGCGATGGAGCTGCTCTTTTTGCCGGGCGGCATCCCCGGAACCCCCAACCTCGAGGCGAGCGGAGAGGTGCAGGACTGCATCACCTACGCCGCCGAACACGACAGGTGGATCGCCGCCATCTGCGCGGCGCCCTCGATCCTGGGCCACCGCGGCCTGCTTGAGGGGCGCACGGCGACCTCCTTCCCGACCTTCCAGAAGGAGCTGCGCGGCGCGAATATCCCGGCGGACGCCTACGTCTGCGTGGACGGCAGGTACGTCACCGGGCGGGGCATGGGCGTGGCCGTGGAGTTCGGGCTCAAGCTCGTCGAGCTGCTCGCCGGGAAAGAGGCGTCCGACGCCATCCGCGGGTCGATCCAATGCAGGGAATAGACATCCGGCCGCTCAAAATGCGGCTGCGCGGGGAGATCAAGGCGTGGCGGCGGGCGCTGGAGCCCGGCTGGAAGGCGGCCGCGGATGAAAAGATCTGTGCCCGGGTGCTCGCGCTGCGGGAATACGCGGCGTGCTCCACCCTGCTGACCTATGTCTCGCTGCCCATCGAGGTGGACACGCTGCGTCTCATCTCCCACGCCTTCGCGGACGGCAAAAAGGTGGCCGCGCCCCGCTGCGTCGAGGGCACCCACGAGATGGAATTCTACGAAATTTCCTCGATGGACGACCTCGCGCGCCAGACCTTCGGGGTGCTCGAGCCGGTGCGGGAGCGGTGCCGCCGGCTCACCGACTTTTCGGGGAGCGTCTGCCTCGTGCCCGCGCTCGCCTACGACCGCGCCGGGTACCGGCTGGGGTACGGCGCGGGGTATTACGACCGGTTCCTGTCGGTCTATCCCGGCCCGAAGATCGGGCTGGTCTACGCGCAGAACCTGCGCAGGAGCCTGTGGAAGGGCCGGTACGACGTGCCGGTCGACCTGATCGTCACCGAGGCGCGCCTTTTTGTCCCGCAGGCGGCGGGGGCGGAACGCAAAAAAAAGAAATGACGGTTTCGGGCAAGCCCGAAACCGTCATTTTCGTTGCCCCCGCGCCGGGCGGGGAGGTGGTTACAGTCTGTCGATGTAGAGTCTGTTTGGATTAGCAGCAGCCGCCGCCGAACCCGCCCCAACCACAGAGGAGGATAATGATGATGATGATCCAGATCCAGCTGCCGTAGCCATAACCGAAACCGCCGTTTCCACCGCATCCACAGTTCTGCATGCCGCACCCGCAGCAATTGTTGTTACACATAAGTTGACACCTCGCTGTTGATGATTTGTTTCATACTATGTCTGAAGCGGCAAATGGGTTACATCAACCGGGAAGAGAAATTTTTTGCCGTCCGTCCGGGGCGCGCGGTGAAAAAATTTGTACGGGAAACTCGTTAAAAGATTTGATTATTATGCCGAATTGAGGTATTATATATTGTACATTGGGTTTTTCCGCCACAGGCCCGGGAAGGCTTCCCGCCGGGTGGAGGATAGGAGGACACATGAGCAACCGGGACGAGTTTGAAGACCTGATCAAGAACTTTAAGCTGGACGACGTCGAGGACCCCGCGCCCGCGCAGACGCCCCCGCCCCGCCGCCCCGCTTTTGACTTTGAAGAGGATAACCAGCGCTACAGCGCTTCCAGGGAACGCCGGCCGGCCGGCGCGGCGGCCGTGCAGGAACGCCCCGCGCGCCGGATGCAGCCCCCGCCCGAGTACCGCGCGCCCGCCGCGCAGGCGGGCGGCGCGGACGCCGTGCGCCCGAATACCGCGCGCAGGCGCGAATTCAAGGTGCAGATCGACGACGAGGAATTCTACGAGCCGTCGACCTCGTCGCCGCGCCCGCCGAGGAGCGGCGGAGGCGGCGGCCGGCGGTCGGGAGGCGGAGACGGCGGGGACCGCCATTCGGGCGGCGGCGCCGGCCGCTGGTTCAAGGCGCTGCTCGTGCTGGTCGTCGTGCTCGGGCTTTCGGTCTTTCTGGCGATGTTCGCGCTCCAAAGCGCGAGCGACATGTTCGGCCTCAATAAGCCGGAGGGCGAGGTGAGCTTCGAGCTGCCCGACGAGGACCTCTCGATCTCCGAGATCGCCTCGATGCTCCAGAAGGAGGGCATCGTCACCCAGCCGCTGACCTTCCGCCTCTACGCGACGCTCAAGAAGGTCTCCCCGGACTCCTTCTTCCCCGGCGACTACACCCTCAACACCAACATGAGCTACGATGAAATCTTCGTCGCCTTCCGTTCGGGCACCGGGCCGGAGCAGGTCACCCTCATCTTCTACGAGGGCTGGACCCTTTCGGATATCGCGGACAAGCTCGAGGAGAACGGCGTCTGCAAGAAGGAGGACCTCTTCCGCTACCTCGAGGAGAACGGCGCGGCGTTTGAGGAGAAATACCCCTTCCTGGCCGACATCCCCGACGACGCGAACCGCTACCGCCGCTACGAGGGCTATTTCTTCCCCGACACCTACGACTTCTACGTGGACGAGGATCTGGGCACCGTGGTGCAGAAGTTCTTCAACCGCTTTGACCAGATGGTCAACACCGACGAGCTCCAGCAGCAGATGAAGGCGCAGAACCTGACGCTCGACCAGGCGATCACGCTGGCGTCGGTCATCCAGAAGGAGGCGGGCCGCACCGACGACATGAAGATGGTCTCCTCCATCTTCCACAAGCGCCTCGAAAATCCCGCGCAGTTCCCGAAACTCCAGTCGGACGTGACGATCTTCTACGTCGAAAACGACATCAAGCCCTATCTTGAAAACCCGGACGATCCGGTCAATCAGCCGATGTACGACGCATACAATACCTATGTGTGCGACGGACTGCCCGTCGGGCCGATCTCCAACCCGGGCATCGACGCGATCAAGGCCGCGATCTATCCGCAGAACACCGACTACTACTACTTCCTCGCGGACAAGGACGGCAAGTTCTATTACGCGGCCACGATCGAGGAGCACGCGGCGAATATCGCGGCGGCCGGCATCGGGGTCGACCACGGCATCACGATGCCGGGCGAGGGCGGCGACAGCGAGCCGCAGCAGTAAAAAGGAGCGTTCCCTTGCAAAAGCCAGAACTACTCTCTCCGGCGGGCGGCCGGGAGCAGCTGGAAGCCGCCGTGCGCTTCGGCGCGGACGCGGTCTACCTGGGCTCCGGGCGGTTCAACATGCGCGCCGCGGCCTCCCTCGGGCCGGACGCGCTTGCCGGCGCGGTCTCCTTCGCGCATGAAAACGGCGTCCGCGTCTATCTCGTGTGCAATACCCTGCCCTCCTGCGAGGAGGCGGACGCGCTGCCGGACTTTTTAAGCGCGGCGCGTTCGGCGGGCGTGGACGCGCTCATCGCCGCCGACCTCGGCGTGATGGCGCTCGCGCGCCGCATCGTTCCGGAAATCCCGCTGCACGTCTCCACCCAGGCGGGGGTCGTCAACCACCTGACCGCGTCCGCGCTCCATGAGTTCGGCGCCTCCCGCGTCGTGCTGGCGCGCGAGCTTTCGCTCGCGGAGATCCGCCGCATCCGGGAGAATACCCCGCCCGGGCTCGAGCTCGAGGCGTTCGTCCACGGCGCGATGTGCATGTCGGTGTCGGGGCGCTGCCTGCTCAGCAGCTACCTCACCGGCCGGGACGCCAACCGCGGCGCCTGCGCGCAGCCCTGCCGCTGGCGTTACCGCCTCGTGGAGGAGAAACGCCCCGGCCGGTACTTTCCCATCGGGGAGGACGGGCGGGGCAGCTACATTCTCAACGCGAACGACCTGTGCATGATCGAACACGTCGGCGAACTGGCGGAAGCGGGCGTCTCCTCCTTCAAGATCGAGGGGCGCGCAAAATCGTCCTACTACACCGCGTCGGTCACCGCCGCCTACCGGGCGGCGCTCGACGCGTGGATGCAGAGGGGGGAGCCTCCGCCCTGGGCCCTCGAAGAGGTGGGGAAGGTGAGCCACCGGCCCTATTCGACCGGCTTCTATTTCGGCGCGCCCGGCCAGAACGCCGCATTCGGCGGTTCCCTGTGCGGCTGGGAGGTGCTCGCGATGGCGGAGGGCTGGTCGGACGGCGTGCTCGAAGTGAGCCTGCGCAACCGCTTTTCACGCGGCGAGGAGGCGGAGCTGCTGCTTCCGCGTGAGAGCCCGCGCCCCCTTTCCGTCACGGCGGTCGAGGACGTCGGGGAGGGCGCCGTGGAGACGGCCTGCCACCCGATGCGGCGTTACCGCATCCCCTGCCCGTTTCCCGTGCCGCCCGGCGCTTGGCTGCGCCGGAGGGTTGCGGGGGAGAACGAGGGAACGGGATGATTTGACGGCCGTGCCCATCTCCGCACAGGATATCATCAAACGTTTTGCCGGCTTTTTCAAAAGCCGCGGGTGAGGCGAAAGCCGGAGGCTTTCGCCGGGGGCGGAGCCCTTGACCCGGGCCCGCAGGCCCTGCCGTAAGCGATTTTTCTTTGGTTCTTTCTTTTTCAGGAAAAAAGAAAGAATGGGTGTAACACCGCCAAACCATGATTTCAAAGAGAGGTTGAAGGATATGTCCGGACATTCCAAATGGGCAAACATCAAACGCAAAAAGGAAAAGACCGACGGCGCGCGCGCGAAAATCTTTACGAAGATCGGGCGCGAGATCACCGTTGCGGCGCGCGAAGGCGGAGCCGACCCGGCGAACAACTCCAAGCTGGCGACGCTGATTGCGAAGGCGAAGGCGAACAACGTCCCGAACGACAACATCGAGCGCCTGCTCAAAAAGGCGGGGGACAGCAAGGAGGACTACGAGGAGATTACATACGAGGGTTACGGTCCTTCGGGTGTGGCGGTCATCGTGGAAACCCTCACCGACAACCGCAACCGCACGGCGGGCGATCTGCGCCACTACTTCGACAAATGCGGCGGCAACCTCGGCCAGAACGGGAGCGTCTCCTTCCTGTTTGAAAAGAAGGGCGTCATCGTCATCGACAACGAGGAGGGCAAATACGACGAGGAAAAGGTCATGGACGACTGCTTCGAGTGCGGGGCGGCCGACTATGACTACAGCTCCGACGACGTGATCGAGATCTACACCGAGCCCAACGACGTGGCGAAGGTGGCGGGCGCGCTCGAGCAGATGGGCTACACCTACGATTCCGCCGAGGTCGAGTACATTCCGATGACCAAGGTGAAGATCGACGACGAGGAGCTCGCCCAGAAGATGGAGAAGCTGCTCGACATGTTCGACGACAACGACGACGTGCAGAACGTCTACCACAACTGGGACCAGCCGGAGGAGCCCGACGAGGACTGACCGGCCAGGAGCGGAAATAACGAAACAGCGGGCGCGGCATCTGCCGCGCCCG
Organism: Anaerotruncus massiliensis (ex Togo et al. 2026); assembly: GCF_030825285.1. NCBI lineage: Bacteria > Bacillati > Bacillota > Clostridia > Eubacteriales > Oscillospiraceae > Anaerotruncus > Anaerotruncus massiliensis (ex Togo et al. 2026). Next base: position 1,179 of record NZ_JAPJQF010000038.1, on the reverse strand, counting down.
CTGTTTTTGCGCGCCGGGAAGGAAAATTCAGGAGGCGGGAAAATCCCGGAATCCCCGGGTCCTTCCCGCGATTCGGCCAGATGCTGGGAACCGCCTTCCAGACTCTGGTTCACGGCGCGAAATTAGGTGGAAAGCAACAAAAATGCGCCAAAAATTTCAGTGGAAATTATAGTTCCGGAACTTCCGTGCGCATGCTAAACTCCCGGAAAAAATGAGTATACTTATGGCAACCACGGAAGGAGAGAAGCATATGAGCAATGTCAAACAGCTGGAAAAGGCGGAGGTCGACGGCTTCCTGAGGAACCTCTATCTCGAGGAGCGCAGCGAAAACACCGTCAGCAAATACCGCCGGGATATCGCGCGCTTCGGCCGGTTCCTGGCGGAGGGCCGGGCGCTGGACAGGGAGGCGGTGGTGGCCTACAAGCGCTATCTGGTCGGCGAGGGCTATAAGGCGTCCTCCGTCAATTCCATGCTGGCGGCCGTCAACGCCCTGCTGTCCTACCTGGGCCTTCCCGACTGCCGGGTGCGGCTGTTAAAAATCCAGCGTCAGGCGTTCCGGGACCGGTCGCGCGAATTGCAGAAGGCGGACTACCTGCGCCTGCTTGAGACCGCGCGCAGCCGGAAAAAGCCGCGCGCCGAGGCGCTGCTGCAAACCCTGTGCGGCGTCGGGATCCGCGTCAGCGAGCTGCCCTTCATCACGAAGGAGGCGGTGCTGGAGGGCCGGGCGGCCATCCGCTGCAAGGGGAAATGCCGGGTCGTGCCCCTGCCCGACCGCCTCCGGCGAATCCTCCTGCGCTACTGCGGGGAGCGGGGGATCACGTCGGGCCCGGTCTTCGTCACCCGCAGCGGCAGGCCCATGCACCGGTCGACCGTCTGGCGCACGGTGAAAAGCCTCAGCGCGGACGCGAAGGTGCAGCCGCGAAAGGTCTATCCCCACAACCTGCGCCACCTGTTCGCCTGCACCTATTACCGGCAGAGCCGGGACATCGCCGGACTGGCGGCCCTTTTGGGCCACGCCAGCACCGAAACCACCCGGATCTACACGGCGACGAACGAGACGGAGTACGCCGGCCTCATCAACCGGCTGGGCCTTGTGCCCTGAGAAAAGGCCCGGGAAACAAAAAGCAACATAATGCGTATTATGTTGCAAACCGGGCCGAAAAATGGTCATATCAGGCA
>NZ_JAPJQF010000004.1:0-113052 GCF_030825285.1 Anaerotruncus massiliensis (ex Togo et al. 2026) | reverse complement strand
CGCGGGAGGGAGCCGAGGGCGGAAAATCCCGTTCCGTCCTCCCCCGCGTAATCCGGGGACGCCGCTCCACAAAGCCTCCCTCTGAAATACAATGTCCTTTGTAGAAACACAACAAATGCAAACGTCTGAAATCCCCCGCCACCGGCAAAATGCAGCAAAAAAATATTTATTCATTTTTCCCGCGATTTTATGCAGGATTTCCTGCACGAAGCGGGCCCGGGACGGCTCTGCAAAGGACTTTTCCAAGCGGGCTTCGCGCCGCTCTGATCAGATGGGTATAAGTCGTACCATACGTTAAATTATTCAGTTTTCGGCCGCATCTATTCAAAATTTATTAACATCTTTCACAAAGATTTCACCACTTTTCCTAAAATTATCCCCCCTTGCCGATTGGGTTTTGTTGACATGTGAAGAAAATAAGGGTAAAATATAAATTGACCCGGCAAACATTTTTCTGCATGGACCCAAACGATTTATCCAGAATGAGAAAGGAAGAAAAAAATGAAAAAGTATTTTTCCCTATTCCTCGCGCTGGCTCTGGTTCTAATGATGTTTGCAGGCTGCGGCGGTTCCCCCGAGCCCGCTGCACCGGCCGCCCCTGCGGAGACCCCCGCGGACGGCAGCACCGCTCCCGCTGAAACCCCGGCGCCCGCCGGTGAAAAGCTGAAGGTCGCCAACGTCGTCAACGGCAACCTCGGCGACAAATCCTTCTTCGACTCCTGCGAGGCCGGCCTCTCCCAGCTCGCGGCGGACGGAATCATCGAGTACAAGACCTTTGAGCTCGGCCCGACCGACGCCGACCAGCCCAAATGGCTCTCCACCCTCGAGGAGCTCTCCGCCGACGGCTCCTACGACCTGATCGTCTGCGGCACCTATCAGATGCCCGACTACCTGACCCAGGTCGCGACCAACTACCCCGACCAGAAATACCTGATCTATGACTCCGCCGTCGATCTGCCCAACGTCGTCTGCGTCAACTACAAGCAGAACGACATGGGGTACCTCGTCGGCACCGCGGCCGCGCTGGCCACCTCCTCCGACCTGCCGAACATGAACCCCGAGAAGGTCATCGGCTTTGTCGGCGGCGAGAACGGCCCGGTCATCAACGACTTCCTCGTCGGCTATATCCAGGGCGCGCAGGCCGCCGACCCGGACGTCAAGATCGACACCCAGTATGTCGGCAACTTCTATGACACCGGCGCCGCCAAGGAGCTGGCCAACGTCATGATCGGCCAGAACAAGTGCGACATCGTCTGGGGCGTCGCGGGCGGAGCCGGAAACGGCGCCGCCGAGGCGGCCAACGAGCTGAAGGCCTGGTTCATCGGCGTCGACTCCGACCAGGAGGCCACCTTCTCGATCGCGCAGCCCGAGCTTGCCGCGGTCACCCTCTTCTCCGGGCTCAAGAACATCGGCGATTCCATCATCTGGGTCATCAATGAGCAGCTCGCCGGCAACACCCACTATGGCGAGACCCTGAACCTCGGTATCTCCGAGGGCGGCGTCAGCCTGGCCACCGGCGGCAACTTCCAGACCCTGCCCGACGACATCAAGAAGGCCGTCGAGGACGCCACCACCAAGATCACCTCCGGCGAGATCGTGGTCGACACCGCGTTCGGCGACAACGCCGCCGACGTCGAGGCCATCCGCGAGGGCGCCCGTCCGTAAATAAACCGTTGTCCGCTTCGCGCGGATGAAATCTGCAAAGGGGGAGCTTCCGCTCCCCCTTTGCAGTAATTTCCGGCAGGAATCCGTCCGTCCACCCACCACGTCCCAGGTTCCCGGACGCCGCGGCGCGTCCGACTGTATAGAGGGGAGGCAGGTATCCTACTATGGAGGATCGAAGCGAAGTTGTCCGGATGAAGGGCATCACAAAGGTCTATCCAAACGGTATTGCGGCAAACCAGAGCGTGGACTTTTCGGTCCGCAAGGGGGAAATTCACGCGCTGATGGGCGAAAACGGCGCGGGCAAATCCACGCTGATGAAAATCCTCTTCGGTCTCGAGCAGCCCGAGGAGGGGGAAATCGTGATCAACGGCGAGAAGGTCGTGCTCTCCTCGCCGAACGCCGCCATCGCGAAGGGAATCGGCATGGTGCACCAGCACTTCATGCTGGTCCCCTCCCTCACCGTGGCGGAAAACATCGTGCTGGGCATGGAGCCCCGCAAGCGCGGCATGTTCCTCGACTATGCAAAGGCGGTCTCCCTCACCGAGGAGTACGCCGAACGGTACAACCTCCAGGTCGACCCCCATGCCAAGGTCATGGACATTCCGGTCGGCATGAAACAGAAGGTGGAAATCCTCAAGGCGCTCGTGCGGGGCGCGCAGATCCTCATCCTCGACGAGCCCACCGCCGTTCTGACAACACAGGAAACGACCGAGCTCTTCCGCGAGCTCATTCATTTTAAAGAGCAGGGCCACACGATCATCTTCATCTCCCACAAGCTCAAGGAGATCAAGCAGATCACCGACCGGCTCACCATCATGCGCGCGGGCAAGTCGATGGGCGTCTTCGACACCGCCGACGTGTCCGAGCAGGATATCTCCCGCCTCATGGTGGGGCGCGACGTGGTGCTCAAGGTCGAAAAGGAGCCGCCCTCCCCCACCGACACGGTGCTTTCCGTCACCGACGTGCACTACCAGAACGAGTACGGCAAGCAGATGCTAGGCGGCGTCTCCTTCAGCGTGCGCAAGGGGGAGATCCTCGGCATCGCGGGCGTCGAGGGCAACGGCCAGCGGGAGCTGGTGGAGATGCTCTTCGACATGAATCAGCCCGATTCCGGCGCGATCGGGGTCGAGGGCCGCCCGGTCGCCGGGAAGGGGCAGGGCTACATACGGGGGCTGGGCGTCTCCCACATCCCCGAGGACCGGATGCTCTACGGCGTGGCCGCCGCCGGCACGATCGAGGAAAACCTCATCGCCGACCGCTTCCAGAAGCCGCGGTTCAACAAGGGGCCGCTCTTCAAGATGGACGCCATCCACGAGGAGAGCGACCGGCTGATCGAGGACTACCAGATCCTCTGCCGGTCGGGCGGCCAGCAGGTCAAGATGCTCTCGGGCGGCAACATCCAGAAGGTCGTCGTGGCGCGCGAATTCTCCTGCGCGCCCAAGCTGATCATCGCCGACCAGCCCACCCGCGGCATCGACGTCGGCGCGACCGAGTTCATCCGGCGCAAGCTCGTCGAGCTCAGCCGGGAGGGGGCCGCCGTGCTGCTCGTCTCCGCCGACTTAAACGAGATCATCGAGCTCTCCGACAGCCTGATCGTCTTTTACGGCGGCGAGATCGTCGCGTACTTTGAGGACACCTCCACCCTGACCGACCTTGAGATGGGCGAATACATGCTCGGCCTCAAGCGCCAGTCCCCCGAGGAGATAAGGAGGGTTATCCATGCGTAAAAGCCTCAAATTTGAGATCATCCGCGGGGCGGCGGCCATCCTCGTGGCGCTCGCGGTGGCGATGGTGTTCATCTTCATCATCAGCGACGTGCCCTTCCAGGCGCTCTACAACCTCATCGTCGCGCCCTTCATGCGGATGCGCTACATCTGGATCATCCTCGAGCGCATGATCCCGATCATCTTCACCGGACTTGCCACCTGCGTCATGTTCAACGCCAACCAGTTCAACCTCGCGGGCGAGGGCGCCGTCTTCTTCGGCGGGCTGGTCGCGGGCGCCTGCGCCATCTACCTGCGTCTGCCGCCCGTGCTGCACGCCGCCGCCTGCATCGCGGCCGCGATGCTCGTCTGCGGGCTGACCATGCTAATCCCCGCCCTGCTCAAAACAAAGCTCGGCGCGAGCGAGATGGTCTCCTCCCTGATGCTCAACTACATCCTTTTGCAGCTGGGCGTCTACATCCTCAGCTACCACCTCGCCGACCGCACCCAGGGCGCCACGATGTCCCACAAGTTCCTCGACACCGCGATCATCCCCACCCTCGTCCCCAAGACCAATCTGAGCTGGGGCATCGTGATCGCGCTTGTGGCCACCGTGCTCGTCTCGATCTTCATGTACCGCACCCGCTGGGGCTACGCCATCCGCATGATCGGCATCAACCAGAGCTTTTCCAAGTACTCCGGCATGAAGGTGGCCGCCACGGTCGTCATGTGCCAGGTCGTCGGCGGCATGCTCGCCGGCATGGGCGGCGCGGTTGAAATCCTCGGCTACTACGACCGCTTCAAATGGCGCCAGCTTCCCGGCTACGGCTGGGACGGCATCACGATCGCCATCCTTGCCAAAAACAACCCCATCTTCATCCCGCTGGCCGCCTTCTTCATGGCCTACCTGCGGCGCGGCTGTGATTTGATGCAGCTCAACACCGACGTGCCCGCCGAGATGCTCAGCATCATCCAGGCGGTCATCTTCCTCTTCTTCGCGGCGGAGCAGTTCCTCTCCAAATACCGCCACAAGCTGGTGGTCAGGGACGCCAAGGACGAGATCGCCGGGAAAGCCGCCGAGAAGGAAGCGAAAGGAGTGGAAGCCTGATGCTGGAAAACATTCTAGGCATTATCTTCTCCATCCCCTTCGCCTTTTCCATCCTGCGCATCACCACCCCGATCCTCTTCGCCGCGCTGGCCGCCGTCGTGGCCGACCGCGCGGGCGTCACCAACATCGGCCTCGAGGGCATCATGATGATCTCCGCCCTCACCGGCGTCATCTTCTCCGCCTGGACCCAGAGCGCCGGCGTCGGCCTGCTCTGCGCGATGGTCATCGGCATGCTCGTCGCGCTGATGATCGGCTTCTTCGCCCTCATTCTCAAGACCGACATCATCCTCGCCGGTATCGCCGTCAACATGCTCGGCAGCGGCGGCACCATCCTCTTCATGTACCTCGCCAGCGGCGACCGCGGCTACTCCGCCAACCTCGCCAGCAAGGTCATGCCGTCAATCGACATCCCGCTCATCAAGGACATCCCCGTGCTCGGGCAGATCCTTTCGGGGCACAACGTCCTGACCTACGTGGCGCTGCTCTGCGTCTTCCTCGTGTGGGTGCTGCTCTACAAGACCCCCCTCGGGCTTCAGATCCGCTCGGTCGGCGAAAACCCCAACGCGGCCGATTCGGTCGGCGTCAGCGTCAACCGCATCAGCTTCATCGCGCTGGGCATCTCCGGCGTGCTCGCGGGGCTGGGCGGCGCGTTCATGTCGATGGGCTACATGTCGAGCTTCAACACCAATATGACAGCCGGGCGCGGCTTCATCGCGCTGGCGGCCGAGGCGATGGGGCGCGGCGAGCCGCTCGGCACCTTCCTGACCTCCCTGCTCTTCGGCTTCGCCGACGCGCTGGCCAACAACCTGCAGAGCCTCGGCTTCCCCGCCGAGCTGGTCAAGATGACCCCCTATGTCTTCACCATCGTCGGCCTGGCGGTCTACGCGGCCAGCACGATGAACAAGGCGAAAAAGATCCGGCACCACAGCAAAGCCAAAAAAGCGGGCGCCGCGCAGGCGGGCGCGTAACTGAAAAATCCGGGCCGGGGAGAGGCGACGCTCCCTCCCCTTTCCCGCACAGGAGGGACTGCCATGAAAAAAATCCCCATCATCCTCGACGGCGACCCCGGGCATGACGACGCGATCGCGTGGATGCTCGCCAACGCGTCGCCCCTGCTGGACATCCGCGCCGTCACCTCGGTCTGCGGCAACCAGACGATTGAAAAGACCACCTACAACGCGCTGCGCATCATGACCCTCATCGGGCTGCGCGCGCCGATGGCGCGCGGGCGCACCGGGCCGCTCGTCTCCGAGCCGATCGTCGCGCCGACCGTGCACGGCAAGTCGGGGCTCGACGGGCCCGACCTGCCCGAGCCCGCCTTTGAGCCGCTGGAGATGAGCGCCGTTGAGCTGATGGCCAAGGTGCTCTCCGAAAGCGCGGAGCCGGTCACGCTGGTGCCCACCGGCCCGCTCACCAACGTCGCGGCCCTGCTACTGGCGCACCCCGAGCTGAAATCCAAAATCAGGGAGATCTCCCTGATGGGCGGCGGCATCCACCACGGCAACTGGACCCCCGCCGCGGAATTCAACATCCTTGTCGACCCCGAGGCGGCCGACCTCGTCTTCCGTTCGGGCATCCCGATCATCATGGCCGGGCTCGACGTCACCGAGCAGGCGCTCGTCTTCCCCGAGGATTTCGAGCGCATCCGCGCCCTCGGCAACCCCGTCGCGACGGTGGTCGCCGAATGGCTCGACTTCTTCTACGGCTTCCACCGCGCCAAGGGCTATCCCGGCGCGCCGGTGCACGACGCGGTGGCAGTCGCCGCCCTGATCGCGCCCGAGATTCTCACGATCGAGGAGCTGTACGTCGAGGTGGAGACGCAGGGCGACTACTGCCGCGGCGCGACCGTCGCCGACTACTACCGCCTGCACGACCATAAGCCGAACGCGCGCGTCATCCTCGGCATCGACCGCGCCGCCTTCGTCGACCTGCTGGCAGAGGCCGCGAAATCCTATGGGGAGGTATCGGCATGAACAGACGGCCCATCATCATCGACTGCGACCCCGGCGTCGACGACGCCATCGCCATCCTGCTGGCGCTGCGCGCGCCCGAATTCGACCTGCGCGCGCTCACGCCGGTCGCCGGCAACGTCCCGCTCGACCGCACCGCGCCGAACGCCCTGAGCATCCTCGAACTGGCAGGCGCGCGGGTGCCCGTCTACCGCGGCGCGGAAAAGCCGATGTTCTGCGAGCTGCACACCGCCGCCGAGATTCACGGGGCGGACGGCCTGCACGGGTTCACCCTGCCGGAGCCGAAAACCGCCTACGCCGAAGGGCACGCGTGGGACGCCATCTACCGCGAGGCGCGCGCCCTGGGGGGCGAACTCGAGATCATCGCGGTCGGGCCGCTCACCAACCTCGGCATCGCGTTTTCCAAATATCCCGACCTGCCCCGGTATCTCAAAAAGATCACCATCATGGGGGGCGCGGTCGCCTACGGCAACACGACCTCCGCGGCGGAGTTCAACATCTACGCCGACCCCGAGGCCGCCGAGATGGTCTTCCGCGCGGGCGTGCCCATCGCGATGTGCGGGCTTGACGTGACCCACCAGTCCTGCCTCCTGCCCGAAGAGATCGACGAGATCGCCGCCCTGCCCTCCCCGCAGGCGCGGTACGCGGCCAAGCTGCTCGGCTACACGCTCAGCTGGAAGGACCGCTACCACAGCATCGGCGCGGTGCTGCACGACCCCTGCGCGCTGATCTACGCGCTCGACCCGTCGATGTTCGAGTCGAAGCGCTGCTGGATCGGCGTCGAGACGAAGGGTCCCGTCACACGCGGCAAAACGGTGACCGACTGCTACAGCGACGCCAAAAAGGAACCGAACGCCGACCTCGTCACCGGGGTCGACCGGGCGCGTTTCGCCGCGAAGGTCCGCGAGCTGCTCGCGGCCTACTGACCGCATAGAAGCATAAAAAGCCGGCAGGCACGAAAGTGCCTGCCGGCTTTTTCTTTGGGTTCCGGGCGCGTCAGCCCTCGGGGGGCGTGACGACCCACTTAATGCAGTTGTCGAGATGGTGCTCAAAGACGCGGTAGCCCTCCATGATCCCGTTGAGAGGGCCCCGGTGGGTGATGAGCAGCGAGGTGTCGATCCGGCCCGCTTCGATCAGGCGCATCAGCTCGGGGCCGTGGCAGGCGTCCGCGCCGCCCGTCTTGAAGATGAGGTTTTTGCCGTACATCTCGGGCAGCGGAAGCACCTGCGCCTCCTCGTAGAGCGCGACAAGCGAGACGACCGCGTTGGGCCGCGCGATCTTCCACGCGGTCTGGAAGGTGTTCTTTCCGCCCGCGGCCTCGATGACCGCGTCGGCGCCCCGGCCCCCGGTCAGCGCGCGCACCGCCTCCTCGACGTCGGTTTCGGCGGGATTGACGAGGTCGTCGGCAAGGCCGCGCTCCTTCGCGAGATTCAGGCGGAAGGGGTTGACGTCAATCAGGACGGTCCGCCCCGCTCCGAACAGCCGCACGCACTCGGCGGCGCAGAGGCCCACCGGCCCCGCGCCGAGGATGGCGACCGTGTCGCCGAGGCGGATATCCGCGAGCTCCGCGCCGAAATAGCCGGTCGCGAGGATGTCACCCAGGAAGAGCGCGTCCTCATCCGAGACGGAATCTGGAATTTTCACAAGCCCCCGGTCGGCGAAGGGCACCCGCACATACTCCGCCTGGCCGCCGTCGATGCGGCAGCCGAGCTCCCAGCCGCCCTTTTCGCAGTTGTTGATGTAGCCGCGCCGGCAGAAGAAGCAGTCGCCGCAGAAGGTCTCGCAGGTGGCGGCCACCCGGTCGCCGGACCGGAGGTTCCCGACCCCCTCCCCCACCTCGGCGATCTCGCCGACAAACTCGTGCCCGAGGATGACCCCCGTCTTCGCGCGCGGGATGAAGCCGTCGCGGATGTGCAGGTCGCTCGTGCAGATGGTCGAGCGGGTTACCCGCACGATCGCGTCGCGCGGGTCCCGGAGTTTCGGAACGGGGCGCTCCTCCAGGCCGATCTCGTGGTTTCCGCGGTAGACAAGCGCCAGCATGGACTCTTTCATACTTGACCCCTCTTTCGTCCGGAATGGTTTCTGACAGTCAAATTATACCACGGACAGGTGCGCTCCGCCAGTCTTTACAGAAAGGAAATAAATATATTTCCAATATACATTGACAGGCGAGGTAGATTGTGTTTTAATATAACTAAAGTTTCAGGAAGGGAGTGGATGCTTTGTCCATCACATCCGATCTGATCCGCGGCAACACCGACACGATCATCCTCGCGCAGCTGCGGCTCGGGGACAGTTACGGCTATAAAATCAACAAAGCCATCCAGAGGAAGACCCGCAGCCAGTATGAGCTGAAGGAAGCCACCCTCTACACCGCATTCCGGCGGCTGGAGGAAAACGGATATATCTCCTCCTACTGGGGGGACGAGAGCACCGGGGCGCGCCGGAGGTACTACACGATCACCAACGAGGGCAGGCAGGCCCTCGAGCGTCTCAAAGCCGAATGGCAGACCGCCAAGGCGCTGATCGACGCGCTGATTACTGATGAGGAGGAAACGGACCATGCAGGATAAACTTCGCGCTTTCATCGACACCCTCTTTGAGGACGCGCCCGCCGGGAAAAAGGTGGTCGAGCTCAAGGAGGAGATGCTCCAAAACCTGAACGACAAATACAGCGACCTGCTCTCCGAAGGGAAAAGCGAGGAGGCCGCCTACAATCTCGCGGTGGCGAGCGTCGGGGACGTGAGCGAGCTGCTCCGCTACCTCAGGCGGGAGGAGGGGGACTCCACCCGCGAGCAGGAGGAGCTGATGCGTTACAGGCGGCGTTCCGCGGTGGTCGTTCCCATCGCCGTGATCCTCTACATCCTTTCGGTCATCCCCGTGATGCTGATCGACCGCCAGATCGGCGTCGTCTCGATGTTCGCCATGATCGCCGCCGCGACCGGCCTGCTCATCTGGAACAGCATGTCGAAGCCGGTCTATGTCAGGCGGGACGACACCGTCGTCGAGGAGTTCAAGGAGTGGAAGATGCAGAGCGGACACCGCAGGCAGGCGTTCCGTTCGATTTCCGGCGCGATCTGGTCCGCCGCCCTGGCGGTCTACTTCATCCTCAGCTTCATCACGATGGCCTGGCACATCACCTGGGTCATCTTCCTGATCACCGCGGCGGTCAATTCGATCATCAAGGCGATCTTCGATTTGAAGGAGTAAGGATATGAAAACGTCAGCAGTCATCCGGATCATTCTCTGGTCGATGGTCGTCGTGCTTTTGACCTGCATCCTCGCCGTCGGGCTTTCGGGCGGCGAACTTTTGGGCCGCCCCCTGCCGTTCGGCTTTTCCGGCGTCGGCTTTTCGGGCAGCGGCTTTTCCTACCCGGACGCCGGGCGCTATACCGCCGGAGGCGGCAGCTTCCCCGCCGACCAGGTCGACAGCATCGAAATCAACTGGGTCTCGGGCGGGGTGACCGTCCGGTCCTACGAGGGCAGCGAGCTCGCCTTCGACGAAACCATCCGCGGGCAGGTCGACGACAGCATGCGGATGCGCCACTATCTCAAGGACCGCACCCTCGTCATCCAGTTCTGCGCACCCCGCCAAAGCGTCTTCCGCTCCGCCAATTCCCCCGTCAAAACCCTGGAGGTTTTGGTCCCGGAATCCCTCGCGGCGCGGATGGATGAGGCGGAAATCTCCGTCGCCTCCGCCTCCATCCAGGTCTCCGGGATCACCGCCGACAAGCTCGAGATCGACAGCGTCTCCGGAAGCACCGATATCACCGACACCAGCTGCCGCAGCTTTGAGCTCGACACCGTCAGCGGGAGCGTCCGCTCCTCCGGCCTCACCGCCGGCAGCACGGAGACCGACAGCGTCAGCGGCCCGGTGCAGCTTGAAGGCTCCTTTGGCAAGATTCAGTACGACACCATCTCCGGCTCCTTCCGGGCCGGCTCGGCGATCTGCCCCGAGCGGATCGAAGGCTCCTCGGTCAGCGGGAGCGTCCACATCACGATCCCCGAAAACGACGGCTTCACCGCCGATTACGACCGGGTCAGCGGAGACTTTTCCTCCGACTTCCCGACGACCGGCGACAAGGGCCGCCGCGTCTACAAGGACGGCGGCGCCCGCTTCTCCTTCGATACCATCAGCGGCGACATCTCCATCCTCCGCGGATGACCACGGCAAAACGCCCGGCGCGCATAACTGCGCGCCGGGCGTTTTTTTGTTTTCAAAAAGGCCATCCATCGAGGGAGCCGGACGAAAGCCCCGCCGCCGTCAGTGCTTCCAGACCGGAAGCGCGCGCACCGCGGGCGCGCCGATGTATCCGCACCGGCGGAAATAGTTCAGGTAGCTTTTGAGCAGGGCGGCGTCGACCGGCGGGCAGGAGACGCCGGTCCCCCGCAGCATCCGGTCGGCGTTGTCCGTCCGGAAGCGCGGCTGGCGCTTCCCGAACCGGTCGACGAGGCTCTCCCCCTCGGCGCGCCGGTCGGTGAAGAGGCAGGAGAGAATCCGCAGCGCGTTCTCCTCCGCCGGGCAGGCGGCCAGCCGGACACACCACTCGTCGTACGGGAGGGTCTCGACCCGGTAGCCGGCCCTGCGCATCAGCCGGCCCACCTGGTTCATCGGCATGAGGTTTTGATTGATGATGTTGTACGCCCTGCCGTCGGAGCCGCTCTGGAAGGCGATCGCCACGACCGCGTCGCTGACGTAGTCCACCGGCGTCAGGTGGAGGTTCACGTCGATGTCGGGGACCGCGCCCATCTGGATGCAGCCGACGATCGACCGGCTGATCATGTCCTCCAGCTTCCAGACGCCGTCCCGGAGCGTCCCAGTGATGTCGCCGGGGCGGTAGACGGCGGCGCGCAGACCCCTTTCGCGCGCGATGCCCACGAGCTTTTCCGCGACCCATTTCGTCTCGGAATAGCCGAGGAAATACCCCTCGGGCGAAAGGAGCGGATCGTCCTCCGCCACGGTTTTCCCGAACTGGCCGGGCGTGTCGTAGACGCTGTAGGAGGAGATGTAGTGGAAGTACTTCGGCCTGCCCGTACAGGCGAACCGCAGGCATTCCGCCGTTCCGGTGACGTTCGTCCGCTTCATCTGCCGGTAGGGATAGACGAAGTTCAGCAGCGCCCCGTTGTGGATCACCAGTTCGATTTCATCCGCGAGCCGCCGGTAGGTGAATTTATCCAGCCCGAGGTTGGGCAGGTTCAAATCCCCCGTGACCGGGACGATGTGGTCGCGGTAGTCCTCCTTCCAGCAGCAGAAATCCTTCATGTTGGCGGCGATCCGCTCCAGCCCGGCGGCAGGGTCCTTCGCCCGCACATGGCAGTAGACGACCGGGTCGCTCCCCGCCCGCCGCTCTAGGATCGAGCGGATGAGGTACGCGCCGAGAAAGCCCGTCGAACCGGTCAGGAAGATGCTGCGGCATTCCTCCGGAGGCGTCGTGTAGGGGGCCTCGGGGCGGATCGATTCGTCCAGCGCGCACTCCTTTCGCAGGTCGGGCTTCTCCCCCGGCCCCTCGCCCGTGCGCACCCGGCGGAGGTAACCGGCGATGCCCGCCACCGTCGGGGCGGCGGCCATCTCGCGCAGGTCGATGGAGATGCCGAGATCCCGCTCGAGCCCGCAGAGCAGCTCCATCATCTGGAGCGAGTCGCCGCCGATCTCGAGGAAGCTGTCCTCGTCGGAAAACCCGACGCCCGGCGCCGCGCGGCGGAAGGCCGCGCGCACCACCGTCCGCAGCTCCTCCTCCGACGCGTCCGCAGAAGCAGCCTTCGGCCGGTGCGCGGGCGGTTCCTGCTCTGCGCCGCTCCGGCGGGTGCTGTAAAGGATTTTCAGCCCGCCCGCCTCATACGCCTCCTTGATGGCGTGGGTCTTGATCTTGCGGTTGTCGGTGCGCGGGAGGGAGCCCGCCTCCACAAACACCGTGTCGTGGAAGGAGAACCCGAACGACCCGGCCACGGCGCGGTTGATCTCTGCCGCGAGGGAACGGAAGTCCGCCTCCCCGCCGCATTCCGTGCAGAGCACCGGCCGCTCGCCGCCCTCCGACTCCACCGAAAAGACGCCCACCGCGTCGACGGCGGGGGCGAGCCCCTGCTCGTGCAGCAGCAGCGTGATGTCGCTGGGGTAGATGTTCTTCCCGCTGACCACGATCATCTCCTTGATGCGGCCGGTCAGGTAGAGCTGCCCGTCGTAGAGCGCGCCCATGTCCCCCGTCCGGTAAAAGCGGCCCGGGTACCCGGGGATCTCCGCTTCAAACCGCTTTGTCTCCTCCGGGTTTTTCCAGTAGCCGCCGCAGACGTTTTCCCCGCTCAGGCAGATTTCGCCGATCTCGTCCGGCCCGCAGGGGGACCCGTCCGCGCGCACCGCGACGATCCGCATCCCGGAGGGCACGCGCCCCACGCCGACGATCGCCTTTCCATCCGACGGCACCGGGGCAAAGCGTCCCTTTGCGTACCCCTCCCGGTCGATCTCCACCGACCGGAATTCGCCGCTCGCCAGCGTGGCGATGCAGACGCACTCCGACAGCCCGTAACCGGGCGCGAAGGCGTCGGGGCTGATGCGGAAGAGGCCGCAGAACTTTTCGACCGTGCGCAGGTTGACGAACTCGGAGCCGTTGACGAGGTGGGTGACGTGGGAGAGGTCGTAGTTTTTCGCGTCCTCTTCACCGATCAGCCGGGTGCAGACGTCATAGGCGGAGTTGGGTGCCGCCGTGATGTTGACCCGGAAGTCGGAGAGCACCTTCAGCCAGACGGTCGGTTTCGCCAGAAACTGCAGCGTCGGAATCAGGTAGGAGACTCCGTGGTCGGGGATCAGCGGGATGAAGAGGGCGGCGATCAGCCCGATGTTGTGGTAGAAGGGCACCCAGGAGGCAATGTTGTGGTTGCCCACGGTGAAGTCGAAGAGCTCCCGGCACTGGTCAATGCAGGCGGTCAGGTTCCCGTAGGAGACCATCACGCCCTTTGGCTCGGAGGTGGACCCGGAGGTGTACTGCAGATAGACGAGATCGTCCGCGCCGTAGCCGCAGAAGATCTCGGGGCCCTCGTACCGCTCCGTCCGGTCGGTATAGACGCGTCTGAGGGCCACCGCCTGGAAGAAGGCCTTCCGCAGCAGCGGGGCCGTCACCTTCGTGTCGGAGGATCGCTCCATCCCCTCGTTGGAGATGAGAAAGCGCGGCCCGCACGACTTGAGCACCGAGACGAAGCGCGCGAACTTGCCCGCGTCGATGGGCGGCGGAATCACCGTGAACACCACGCCCGCCAGCATGCAGCCAAAGATCGCGTAGACTGTCCCCGCGTCCTGCATCGACAGGATGATCGCGCGGTCCCCCCGCTTCGCGCCCTTGCGCTTGAGGTCGGCGGCGATGTCCGTGGCGCGGGCATGGAGCTGTCCCATCGTCACAACGTTCTGCCCGAACGGCTCGGTTTCGCAGTCCAAAAAATTGTAGACGGCGCGGTTGGGGTTTTCCCGCGCGTCACGCCGCAGTTTTTCCAGGATTCCCTGCATAGGCATTTCCTTTCCACTATCGGGATGTCCGTATTTTTGCCTCACGCAAACAGGGGCCCGCTCATCAGACCCCTGTTTGCGGCGCTCGTCAGCGCTGGGCTATGGAAGTGTCGGGTTGAACGATGAATCAGCCGAGAAGCTCAAACAGACGTTCCTCAACGTAGGGTCCCCACCACTCGAGGTAGCCCTTCTTGGTGGGATGGATGGCGTCGCTCATGTAGGAGCGCCAGAGGGTGTCGCCCGTCACGACGTTCTCATACATGACGTCGTTGTGCCACAGGTCGAGGACGGAGAATTCGTCTCCCCACTTTTCGTCGAGCTCGTGGCACCGCTCGATCATCAGCTGGTAGATGTCCTTGTTCTGTCCGCCGGAGTAGGTCATTTCATCCTCGAACTGGGTGCCGGTGATGACCAGGACGGGCGCGCCCCACGTCTCCTTGGAGTAGGCGGTGATGGCTTCCAGCGCGCCGACCGTTGTGGTGAGCTCAAAGTCGTCCATGTCGAAGCTCGCGCTGACCTCGCCCGTCTCGCACTGGCCCTTGGAGTCGTTGGTGGAGAGCTGGACCACCACGAGGTCCACGACCGGGTCGGTCTCCGCGGTGTGGTTCATCAGACGGGGCAGGTAGGAATCGGACGAGGAGACGCTGCCGAGCCCGCTGCCGATCGAGGCCTCCACGCCGGCGAGCAGGGTGCCGCCCTTGACCTCGACGATCGAGTTGGTGCCGTCGATCGCGTCGATCCACGCGGCGGGAGAGGTCTTGCCCGCGCCGAAGCCCTGGAACACGGAGGAACCGAGCCACAGGAGAGTCTTGCCCTTGATGGGGCTGTCGGGGTTGGCGGCCTGCACCTCGGGGGCGTACTTGTCGCTGTTGCCCTCGTTCTTCATGCCGGTGACGGTGACAAGCTGCTGCACCGTGCTGGCGCCGACCACGATCAGGATCGCCAGGATCACCGCGAGAACGCGGAGCACGATCTTTTTGACGCGCCTGCCGTTGACCTTCTTTTTGAGCGCCTCCCCGGAGAGCGCGCCGCTCTTCTTGGGCGCGGGCACCGCCTTGCCGGTCAGGACGCAGGCCAGCGCGGCCTCAACGGTGGGGGTCATCGCCTGATAGCCCTTCTTGGTGGGATGGATCTGATCGTTGCGGCAGCTGCCCTTTTTGCAGAGCTCTGAAATCTCGCCGTCGTTCCAGAAGTCGATCACGGAGATCTCCCATTTTCCAGCGATCTCCTTCAGCGCGGAGACCATCGCGGCGTATTTCTCATCGGCGTAGAAGGGATTGGTGTAGAAGACGACCGGGCAGTCCCAGGTCTCCTTCGCATAGGCGATGATGTACTCGATCGCGCCATAGACGGTCTTCGTGTCGAAGTCCGCCAGCCCGGTGCCCGCGGAAAGTTTGCCGAGCGGCAGCTTTTTGGTCGCGTCGTTGGTGGAAAGCTGGCAAACGAACACGTCGCAGGGGGTCTTGGCGTCGATGGTTTTCAGGCGGCTTATGTAGGATTTGGGGCCGTTGTCGACCAGCGTCGTGCCGGAGACGGCCTCCTTGACGCAGACGGCGCCGTTGCGGGCGGCGACCATATCCACGAAGGACTTCCCAAAGGACGCGAAGCCCTTGGTCACGGAAGAGCCGAGGAAGATGAACCGCTTGCCCTTGAGGGGGCTGTTTTTGACCTGGTCCATGTTTCCGGGGTTATACTTCGGGAGGTTGCCGGGGTTGAGCAGGCCGAACAGCCGGATCAGGACGATCGCGGCGATCACGATCAAAACGATGATCGTGAATTGCAGGCCGTACATCATGACGCCGCTGGTGCAGTACTCCTTGCAGACCTGCGGGGTCACGCCCAGCGCGGTCGCGACGGCTTTAAAGACCGGGGCAAGCAAATCCGAATAGAAAATCGCGCGCCAAAAGTTTAACATGATATCCTCCTCCTGTTGCTGTTTCTGACAGCAGCCGCTGTTTTGAAATGATGAAATCTCCTGCGAAGCAGCCGGGTCCTTCAGGGACCCGGCGTCGGCTCACACAGCCCCTTTCGTTCGTTCCATTCCTCCAAAATCCTGCACAGGTTTTCCTCGATCACCGGAGTCCACCACTCCAAATAGCCGGCCTTGGTGGGGTGGACGCCATCGTTCATGTAGAATTTATAATCATCCGGGCTGACCCGGTTCATTTCGCGGTTGTGCCACAGGTCGATCACTTCGATCCCCCACTTGTCCCGCAGCTCGAGCAGCAGATTGACCAGCCGGTGGTAGCGGGGGTTGTCGTACTTCGTCCCGGTGAAAAAGACGACCGGGCAGTCCCAGGTCTTTTTCGCGAAGGCGATGATGTATTCCATCGCGCCGACCGTCGTCCCGGTGTCGAACGACGCGATGTCGAAGGAATCGCTCACGTCCCCGGGGTCGCTTTTGAAGGTGGCGTCGTTGGTCGACAGCTGGCAGAGGAAGCAGTCGATCCCGCGGTTTACCGCGGGATGGCGCTCAAGGCGCGCGATGTACGACCGCCGGCCGCGGCCCGCCAGCGTCGAGGCGGACACCGCCTCCTTGATGAAATTGCAGCCGCTGCGGCGGGCGATATAGTCCGCGAAGGAGACGTTCCCGGCCGCCAGTCCGCGGGTCACCGACGAACCGAGGCAGAGGACGGTCCTGTCCGTCAGCGCGTTGGGCGTTCCCCGCTTTACCCCGCCGAGGCTGTACCTGCGGTGGTTCCCGGCCCGGAAGGGCCCGGCCAGGCGAATCCAGACAACCGCTCCGATCACCAGTCCCAGGATGAGAATTCCAACCAGCAGCTTCATTTTCCCATCTCCTATTTTACGGCCCAAAATCGATTGCATCGTTTTGAAATCATGGTATAATGAAATCGGAATAAAATTTATTTGTTGACTAACCAACCAATCTATTTTATATTATAAGCACACCGTTTGAGGAATGTCAATAAAAAAATCTCTGATTTATAAAAAAATTTAGGGGAGTAGTCCATGGGAAGACAATCAATCGCCGAGCAGCGCCGCATCCAGATCGGGCGCGCGCTGCAGGCCTGCATGCTGGAAAAGGGTTCCTACGAATCCACCTCCGTCAAGGACATCGCGCAGCGCGCCGACATGGCGGCCGGGCTGATCCACCACTATTTCAAGAGCAAGGACGAAATCCTCATGCTGGTGGCGCGCATGCTCTTCGAATCCATCCGCAATGATATCGACGAGCTCTACCTCGCGCGGGACGAGGCGGGAAAGCGGGAGCAGCTGCACGAGCTGGTCGGCAGCTGCGACCGGAACCGCTTCGTCATGATGCTCTATTCCCTCTCCCTCTCGATGCCCGAGGTTAAGGAGCTGGTCGCCGAGGAGCGCGCGCTGCTTTTTAATGCGCTGGCCTCCCGCCTGAAGCGGGGCGCCAAAGCCGTCCCGAACCCGGAAAAATCGGCCGCGAGCCTCCTCTTTTTCTTTGAGAGCGCCATCATGCAGTCGGCGCTTTTCGACCAGGCGCCCGCCGAGGACCTGCTGATGGAGGTCCTGGTGGACCAATTTTTAAGCCTCTGAGACGCAGAAAGGCCGCCGGCGGAAGTTCCGCCGGCGGTCTTTTCCCGGTATCAGGCATCATTTGCGGTCAGCCCGGCCGCTTCGCGTAGATCTCCGCGATCTTCATGAGCAGCTCCACGTTGCGCTCGAGCGACTGGACGGTGATGTGCTCGTACCGCCCGTGGAAGCACTGCCCGCCCGTGCCGAGGTTCGGGCAGGGCAGCCCCATGTAGGAGAGCCGCGCCCCGTCGGTGCCGCCGCGGATGGGGATCACGTTCGGCTCGATCCCCACCTCCTCCATTGCGCGGCGCGCGTTGTCGATCAGGTGGAAATGGGGCAGGATCTGCTCCTTCATGTTGCGGTACTCGTCGACCAGCTCGACCGAAACGAGCTTTTTCCCGTATTTCCCATTGATGAACTCGCCCGCCGCGCACATCACGCGCTTTTTCTCCTCCAGCTTTTCGGCGTCGTGGTCACGCAGGATGTATGCGAGCCTTGCTTCCTCCACCCCGCCGTCAAACCGCATCAGGTGGATGAAGCCCTCGTATCCCTCGGTGTTCTCGGGCGTCTGGCGCTCGGGCAGCATCGACTGGAACTCGACCGCCACCCGGCTGGCGTTGATCATCCGGTCCTTCGCGTCGCCCGGGTGGATGCCCTGCCCCGTCACCGTTACCTTCGCGGTCGCGGCGTTGAAGTTTTCAAATTCCAGCTCCCCCACCGGGCCGCCGTCGACGGTGTAGGCGTAGTCCGCGCCGAACGCCGCCACGTCGAAGTGGTCGGCCCCCCGGCCGACCTCCTCGTCGGGGGTGAAGCCGAGGCGGATGGTCCCGTGCGGACGGCCCGGGTCCGCGAGCAGCCGCTCGGCGGCGGTCATAATCTCCGCCACGCCCGCCTTGTCGTCCGCACCGAGCAGCGTGTTTCCGTCGGTCACGATAAGGTCCTCCCCCACCGCGTCGCGGAGCATCCCGAACTCGGACACCTTCATCACGATCCCGCGCTCGGCGTCGAGCGGGATGTCCGAGCCGTCGTAGCCCTCGATGACGCGCGGCTTCACATCCGTGCCGGTAAGCGCGGGCGACGTATCATAATGGGCGATCAGCCCGAGCACCGGCGCGTCCGGCGCATTGCCCGGAACCGTGCCCGTCACGATGCCGTTTCCATCGACCGCCGCGTCGGTGATCCCCATCTCCCGCATCTCCCGCACGAGCTCGTTGGCCAGCACAAGCTGCTTTTCCGTGCTCGGCGCGGCGAGGTTGTCGTCGTCCGACTGGGTGTCATAAGAGACATATTTCAAAAACCGATCCTTGACCTGCATTTGTGATTCCTCCTGTCAGTACTTCCCAACAAGGATAACACAAAAGCGCCCGGGATTCAATTCCCGGGCCCAGAGACGCTCCCGCGCAAATTGCATTTTCGCCGCCCATCGGCTATAATAAGCGCAGACAATTGGCGTTCCAAGGCATGAAACAGGATGGGAAAGAGGGGTTCTTATGAGACATCAGATTGAAAACGGCAGTTTGACCCTTGAAGCCGACACACACGGCGCGGAGCTCTGCTCGCTGCGCAAGGCGGGCGGGCCCGGCGAGCTGCTGTGGAGCGCGGACCCGGCGGTCTGGGGGCGGCACGCGCCGCTCTGCTTCCCCTGGTGCGGCCGCATGCGGGACAACTATTTCGAGGAGGGCGGCCGCCGCTATGAGGCGGGGTCCCACGGCTTCGCCCGCGACATGGAGCATATGCTGTCCGCCTCGGGGCCGGATTTCCTCACCTTCCGCCTCGGCTGGAACGGAGAGACCCTCGCCCTCTGGCCGTGGAAGTTTTCGCTCGAGACCACCCACCGGCTGGAGGGGGATTCGGTCGTGACCGTCTGCCGCGTCCAGAACGAGGACAGCCGCCCGATGCCCTTCCAGCTCGGCTTCCACACCGCGCTGCGCTGCCCCTTCACGCCGGGAAAGGCCGCGACCGGCTACCTCGTGCGCTTTGAGCGGGAGGAATCCCCCCTGCGGGTCCGCTGCGACGAAAACGGGCTTGCCACCGGCGAGGAGACCCCCGTCTTCCCCGGGCAGTCCGCCGTCCCGCTCACACCCGGGCTCTTCGACGACGACAGCATCTGCATGAAGGGCCTGCGCTCCTCCTGGGTCCAGCTCGAGGAAGCGGAAACGGGCCGGTATCTGCGCATTTCCTGCGAGGGGTACCCCTATACGCTGCTCTGGAGCAAGCCGGGCATCCCGGGCTTCCTCTGCATCGAGCCGTGGCACGGCCTGCCCGGGCGGGCCGACCTGGGGCACGCGTTCTCCGAACGCCCCTGCCTCACCACCCTCGCGCCCGGCGAAAGCTGGTCGTGCACCCACATCCTCACCGCCGGCGTGTGACCGGCCGGAGGCCCCTGTGAAAGAAGAGCCGCGTGGACGGATTCGTCTGCGCGGCTCTTCTCGATTCAGTCCTGGTCGTCCTTCAGGAAAACGCCGAATTCGACCGGTTTCAGCGGGAAACGTGCGGTGTCGGGCAGTGGATTTTCCCCGCCGTTCGCCTCCTTGAGCATCCGGGAGATTATTTTCGAACAGGTACGCCCCTGGCAGAGGCCCATCCCGGCGCGGGTCCGGCGCTTGACCGCGGAGACGGTGGCGGCGCCCTCCGCGATGGCGCGGCGGATTTCCCCTTTGGTCACTTCCTCGCAGCGGCAGACGATCACATCGTCGTCATCCGTGACCGGACAAACGGCGGGACGTTTTGCAGCAGCGTTTTCCGGTTCGTCCTCCCGCCGCCTCATCCCCCGCACCACGTCCGCGAACTCCACTGGGACAGCCACCATCACCACGGGAGTGTGATCGTTCGCCGGAGGATTCGTCACGCGGATCACTTCGGCTTTGCAGACGTTCTCACCGTCCCGACCGACCGCTGTGACCTTCTGCCCCTTCCGGGGCAGGGGAAGGTATTCGTGTGGAAAGCTCACGGCCGCCCGGTCCGCGCTGAAAGTCTTATCGACCACAAAGATCGCAAGCCCCGAGCAGTGCGCGATACAGGTCCCACATCCCACGCATTTATCAAAGTCCAGCCGGGGAAGGTTGGTGATCGGCTCCCCAATCGTAATGGCCCCAAAAGGGCAGCATGCTTCGCAGGGGTTGCAGGGGATGTGCTCCACGCATTCGATGATTGCTACCGGGCCTTTCTGAAACCGCTCGTCTGACGGGACCTGTCTGCTGTTTTTCAGTTCCTCCCACGACGGGAAGCCTTCCGTTCTAATTCCACAGCTCATAAGACACCTCGCGCATGATCTGTTCTTTCGCCTGCAGCCGTTTTTCGCCGAACGGACCCAGCCGCAGCGCACGCAGCCGATCGCGGATTTCCCGCTTCCTAGCGTCGGCTTCTGCCGAGGTCAGGCGGCCCAGTGATTCCGCGATCGCGATCCCGGCCAGCCTTCCCTCGTCCATGGCCGTATTGGCCTCCTCCACGCCGGCCAGATCGCCTGCCACATAGAAGCCTCTGGCCGGGGACTCCATGTTTTCATCATGAATGGGCAGCCACCCGCCCAGCGCGGGCACAAAATCCATGCGCAACCCGCACATCTGAGCGAGCTTTGACGAAGGCGAAAGGCCGACCGCCAGACAGATCGTATCTACCTCCAGGATTATTTCGCTGCCGGGAAGAGCCCGGCCGTCCGGGCCGAGTTTCCCAATGACCGCCCGCTCGACGCCCTGGCCGGCCCCCTCTGCGCGTATGATCGTATGGCTCAAGTAAATCGGAACCCCGGCCCGCCGGATCTTGGCCGCGTGCACACCGTACCCGCCGATATGATCCGCCGCCTCTACGATGCCCACCACGTCAGCCCCAGCCTGCATAAGCTGATAGCTGACGATCAGCCCGACGTTTCCCGAACCGACGATGAGTGCCCGCCTGCCGGGAAGCACCCGGTTCACATTGATCATCGTCTGCGCGCATCCCGCGCCCATCACGCCCGGCATCGTCCAACCCTGAAAGGGAATTGACGACTCCTGCCCCCCGGTCGCCAGGAGAATCCGCTCGGCCGAAACCGTCCGGAGGCTTTTGCCGGACGCGTCCTCCCGCACGATGTGAATCCGCTTGTCCGAAAGGATACCGGCCACCGTGCTTCTGAGCCACACCTCGACGCCCGCCGCCTCCGTCTGTTCCAGCAGCTCCTTGCCGATGTCGATCCCCCGGATACCCGCCCGGTGATTCCGGGAGCCAAAGAATTTGTGGATCTGCTTAAAGAGCTGCCCGCCAGGCCGCGCATTTTCATCGACCAGCAGGGTCTTTGCGCCGGCACGCCCCGTTTCAATCGCTGCGGCCAGACCCGCCGGACCGCCGCCGATGATCACGACCTCATAATTTTCAGTCATCCGCTATTCCTCCCGCGCGCGCCGAACGCTGCGTCCTGATAACCATTCCCTCCCGAACGGGCGTGATGCAGGTCCGGACGTTGGGTTTTCCGTCCACGACCATGACGCAGTCCGTGCACTGCCCGATCCCACAGTAGATTCCACGGCTTTCATGCCGCTCGGAGGTATAGCGGTTTACCCGGATTCCCTCCGCCAGCAGCGCCGCGGCGATCATCCTGCCCTCCGGCACCCATAGTTCTCGGTCGTCCACCGTGATGCGGACCGTCCTGCCTTCCTCTTCCGCCCCCAGAATGGGATGCTCTTTCACATACATGGCCGTCACCTCCCGTCCTTTTGCCCACTCTGTGCAAACCGGTCGAGAGAAAACAGGTTTTCCTCAAAATCGACCGGTTTGCCGCAGATCAGGTCGTCCATGAATTTTCCGGTTGCCAGACTCAGCGTGATGCCTGCACCTTCATGCCCCGCCGCCACATACAGCCCCTCCGTTCCCGTCCGGGATAGGAAAGGCATCTGGTCCGCCGTATAGGGACGCAGCCCCGCATAGGAACGGATCATGTTGATGTCGCGCAGGACGGGGAAAAACCGACAGGTGCGCCGCGCCATCTCACGGATCACCTGATAGTCGTTTTGTACGTCGTATCCGGCGAACCGTCTGCTGCTTCCGATCAGCAGGTTTCTCCCGTGGCGCGGCTCTACCAGCATTGCAATGCCATTTTTCTCCACTGCTTCCGGTACGCTGCGCCGATATTCGCTCCCCGCGTACTTGGCCATGATATATCCGAACTCGGTCGTGGGATAGCGAACGACGTCTGATACGTTCTCGCTCACAAGCAGCTGTCCCTGCCGGGGCTTTATTGGGATATCCAGCCCGACCAGCCTGCCGATGAAGGGCGACCACACACCCGCGGCGATCACGACGTTCGCCGCCCGGAAGGCGTCCTCCGCGGCCTTTACCACAAAGCCTCCCTGCTGCCTTACGATCTCTGACACCTCATGGAAGGGGAAAATCTCAGCTCCACGCTGTCTCGCCTTTTCCGCCAGGGCGAAGGTCAAAAGCATCGGATCGACCTGTGCGTCGCTCATTGTGTGGATTCCACCGACGATGTCCTCCGCCAGGTTCGGCTCCAGCTGGTGCGCTTCGTAGGTATCCAGCTGTTTCAGCTCGATGCCCAGCGCCCGCTTTTCCAGGACCAGCTTCTTGCCTGCCTGAGCCTCCGCGTCCGTCTCAAAGACGAAGAGGCTGCCGCTCACCTCGTATTTCACATCGCAATCCAGATCCCGGACCACGCCGGGAAACATCGCCATGCTCGCGCCGGAAAAGGCGGTGGCCAATCCGGGCTTGCTGTCCACATTCTGCACGTCGCCGTCACACTTGCCCGAGGAACCGGACGCCAGAGTGTTCCGCTCCAGCACGGCCACCCTTTGCCCGCTTTTCGTCAGGAAGTACGCAATGGAAACGCCGATGACCCCGCCGCCGACAATGATCGTGTCATACCCGAATTTCATGCTGCTTTGCTCCCTCAGTTACTATTTCTTGAAACAACGGCTCCATCTCCCACTGTTCCGCGGAAATCCGTTCGTACAGGTACCGCCAATCCAGCTGTGCTGCGATGCTGTCTGCGGATTCAATCGAAATTCCCGAAAAAAGAATTCCCATCTCCACCGCGCTTCCCAGCGGCGTTTCCGCCCATCGCACCTCGTCTCCCTGCTTGCAGAAGGGCAGGCCGAGACTGAGCCCGCATAGAATTCCCGCTAGCCCGGCGTCTCCCGCTCCCGCTGTGCTGCGGATTTCCGGGACGGACAGCGCCTCCTGCCATTGGATGCGTCCTTCCTCCGCCGTAAGGCTGCCCAGCTTGCCAAGCGTCATCCAGATTTTTGTTTCGGGCCATTTGCGCGCCAGCTTCTCCAGGCAGCGCCTACCCGCTTCAACCGTAGGGATTCCCTCCACCCCACAGAGCGCCGCCGCCTCGTCGATATTGATCGCCAGCAGGTCGCAGAAGGAGAAGCCCCCCTCGCGGATAAACCGCTGCGCGTCCGCGCTGGGGACCGTCGTGACGCAGAAGCCGCCCGCTTCCCGTCCCAGCTTTAAAAGCAGCTGCCTGGCCTCAAACGGCACCTCCGGCAGTGCTACGGCCGCGAACGGTTCCCGCAGATCGAGGCCGGCAAACACCCGTTCGATATATGTCGTGTCCACCTGATTGCAGGCGCTGTTCTCCGCCGTCACGTTGCATCCGGCGTTATCGGGATAGATCAGGCACATGCTCTGCATGGTCGGCGCCGAATCCGACCGTTTGATGCAGCCGGTGTGGATGCCCGCCCGCTCCATCATCGCAATGCAGCTATCTCCTGCCTCGTCCTCTCCCACGATGGACGCCGCGACGATCTTTGCGGCAGGGGAAAGCATTTTCCCAAGATAGTGGAACACGATGTGAAGTTTGCAGTAGTCCCTGACGTCCGTCAGGCTGGCAAGCCTCGATTCGTTGCGGCCCAGCGTGCGGTTGCTGCCGGAACGGAAAACTAGCCCTGTCCCCACGCCGCCCGTTCCCACAATCGTCCGAAACCGGGAGGCCATCATTTGGATACCCCCGGGAAATCCCACTCTGGATGCAGGCTGATCGGATGCTCTGCCGTCTCCTCAGTGGCGGTCAGCAGCGCGTCCGGATGCTCCTGCAGCAACGTGATGGGATATTCCGGCGTCGGTTCGGAGAAAAGCGCCACGCGGAGGGCCGTCTGCTTCCATGCGCCCGTATCGCTGTAGAGCCGCACCTTTTTGGCCGACAGGCATTCTTTGACGCCGAGCGTCACCGACATGGGCGGCGCGAACTGGTAGGCTACTCCCAGCACCCGGTGCGCCAGTGCGATCACGGTGTCCGGGTTGTTGTACTGGATGCGGACGGTCGCGCTGCGCAATTCGTCCAGACCGACCTGGCTGTACGGTTCCCGGCGCGACTGGTTGTAGGCGATGTGCCCATCCTGACCCCAGCCGCCGAGCGTGTAATCGATGGGCACCTCCGCGATCCTATCGGCGACCTCATACATGTTTTTCGGCGACAGGAACACACGATTCTCCGGCAGGACCTCCAACTCCGGGTCGATCCCCTCGTAAAAATGCTTTTTCATGAACGCCGCGAAGTTGTACGGATGCGTTTCAGGCAGTTCGCGCCCCTGCCAATCGAGACATTCATCCATATGAAAAACCACCATGTGCCGCAGGGAAATCCTGCGCAGGTTCACCTGGCGCACGAAGGGCTCGTACCAACAATTGGGGCCGCAGGGGACGATAGCGCGAAACACGCCTCCCTCCTTTCCCGCCCTTTCGATCTCCTCGATGAAGTCTCGCGCCATCACCTCGCCCATTTCGGCCGAATCGGTCACAAGTCTCAGCGGCACCCGCCTGCCTGGATGCTTAGGCAGATCCTCTTTTTTGATCCGGCACCATTCGTACAGTTTTTGGTTGTTCATCGTATTCTCCTCGTTTTTAAGCGTTACATCACCGTTTTGTACACTTCCTGCAGGGCCAGACTGATGGCCCCGAACAGGTTCGCGTCCTTCCCGAGCAGGGAGGCAGTGACCCGCGGCAGATAGGGCACGTGCGCCCCGATGATCTCCAGCAGTTCCTCACGGTAGGACTCCATGAGCTTGCCGCCCGTGCCACCGGAAACGATCACGATTTCTGGGTCCACGACGCAGATTGAGTTGATCATGGCGCTGGCGTAGTAGCGCAGGATCCGCCCAACCGCCCGCCGTGCCGCCCGTCCGCCTTCCTCGCAGAGCTGGAAGAGCTTCTGCATCGAGCCGTCCGTTCCGGGCACCCGTGCGCACTCCTCCCCGATCATCTGTTCGAGCAATCCCTCATCGCTGTATTTTTTGCGCATTCGGCCAGCGTTCGCCACCGAATAGCCGATCTCCCCCGCCGCGCCGTTGGTACCGTAGTAGAGCTCGTTGTTCAGGATGGCAGCGCTGCCGATGCCGACGCCGATATCCATATAGAGAATGTTGTTGTAGCCCTGCGCTGCACCGCGCCATTTTTCCCCGATCGCGCCCATGTTGATGTTGTTCTCGATCAGCACCGGCATCCCGAGGGCCTGCCTCATCGTCTCGGCCGGGTCGACTTCCTCCCAGCCGTCTACGAAGGGGGCGAGGCGAACCGTCCCGCATCTCGCGTCGATGATCCCGGGAATCCCCATCGCCGCGCAGAGCAGGTCCCCCTTCCTAAGAGACACCTCCTCCAGCAGGGTGTCGACCGCCGCGGTGACTTCCCCCATCAGCTGTTTTGCCGAAAGACCGGAGTAGGGCCTGGTCGTGTACCGCCCAAGGGGATGCCCCGACAGGTCGGCCACCAGCGTGGAGGTTTTGGAGCGCCCCAGGTTAACGCCCAGGACATACCCGCGCGTGTCATTATACTTGAGCAGCGTGGATTTCCGCCCCAGGACGTTTTCGCCCGAACCGACCTCCGTGATGATGTTTGCCTGTAACAGGCTCTTCACGTTTGCCGAAACACATGGGAAGCTCAGGTCAAGCCTGCGCGTGAGCTGCGCCCGCGACAGCGGTCCCTCGCTGCGCAGCAGCTCCAAGATCAATATCTTGTTGATCTCCTTTAATAGCCCCGGCTTTCCGCCGCGGGTCACGCCCCGCACGTAATCCATATGATTATCCAAGCAAAAATCCCTCTGCGAACGGGTCGTCCGGGTCCAGCATCAAGGTGGACATCCCCATGATGTAGCTCTTACCCGTCACCTCCGGAATCACCGCCGGCAGAGAGCCGACCGTGGCCGTATCTACGACCTGGCAGCTGTACCGGCTGCCGATGATGCTCTCGTGGATGAATGGCTCCCCGAGTTTGATCTCGCCCTTTTGAAAGAGAAGCGCGCTCCGGGCGCATGTGCCGGTTCCACAGGGGGAGCGGTCGATGCCGCCGGGTGTGCAGACCACCGCGTTTTGGGAATGGGCATCCGGGGATTTTGCCGGTCCGGTGAATTCGATGTGGCTCACGCCCCGGATGTTTTCATTTTCGGGGTGCACCACGGTGAACTGCTCGTTGATGTAGGGCTTGATAATATCTCCTGCCGCAATCAACGCGTGGTAGTTTTCGGGGCAGATGTCCAGATCGACCGCGCTTACGGGGATGATCGCGTAGAAATTGCCGCCGTAACTGACGCTGAAACGGATGTCCCCGTATTCCTTTGTCCTGACGATCCCGTCCTCAAGTGCTACAAAGGCCGGCGCGTTCGTAAAGCTGACCTCGACCGCTTTCCCGTTCACCACATGGATTTTCAGGCTGACGACGCCCGCGGGTGTGTCGAGCTTCGCGTATGTATAAGGCTCCTCTACCTTGATCATGCCCGTTTCCACGAGCAAAGTACCCATGCCGATGGTGTCGTGCCCGCACATGGGAAGCCAGCCGTTTGGCTCGAAATAGAGCACGCCCACGTCCGTCCCCGGTGTGCAGGGCGCGGTCAACAACGTTGCGGCCGCCACCCGGCTGCCGCGGGGCTCAAAGGTCACGAACCGCCTGATCCAGTCATGATGTTCCTTCATGTAGAGCATCTTTTCCATCATTGTCCCGCCGGGAACCGCGGGGATCCCTCCCACGACATGCCTTGTCGGGGCGCCGACCGTATGTGTGTCAACGGTCTGCAGGGTACGGCGAATCTCCATAGTATCCTCCCATTTCCGGGGTCACGGCGCCGCGGCGGTTTTGCCGCGGTGCCGTGCCGCGTGTGTAATCCGGTTATCCGATCAGCGTATAAACGCCGTCAATCACCTTGAGTATGTAGGTCTTGGCCTTTACATTCTCTCCCTTATCATCGAACTTGATGCCGCCGGTTGGGCCGGTGTAATCCGTATTCTCCCGCATCCAATCCATCAGATTATCCTTTGTCGCGCCTCCTTCATAGGCCTGCGCGATGGCGTTGATCGTCTCGTAGGACCAGGCGGCCACGTCGTTAGGGTTGATGCTGAACTTTTCGGAATATTCCTTGACAAAATTCTGCACCCCTTCGTCCGGGTTCGTGGGGTCGAAGGCGCTGGTGCACATGATTCCCTCCGCCGAATCCCCCGCCAGCTCGATCAGCGCGGGGTTGGACACGCCGCCGAGTCCAAGTAGCGCGACCTTGACGCCGGCGTTGTCCAACTGCTTGGCCAGCAGCGCCGCGGGCGAATACTCGCAGGACATCAGCACGATGTCCGCGTCGGCCGCCTTCATCTGCGCGATGTGCGAAGAGAAGTCGCGGTCGGTGTCTGGCGCGAAAGTCGAGCTTCCCGCCACGTCGATCCCGTGCTCACTCTTGAGATAGTCGGTCATGATCTCAAACGCGCTCACTTCGTTCGCGCCGTTCTGGTAGAAGATGAAGGGCCGCTCATAACCCTCGGCGGCGGCGTAGTCGACCATGGCCATGATCGCGTGGAGATCCGCCGGGCAGAGGCGCGCGTAGTTGCTCCAGCCCTGTTCGGTCAGGTCGGTGCGGCTGTTGCCGGGGCCGAACACGGAGATGTTCTCCTTGACATAGGTCGGCATCGCCGCCATGGTGCAGCCGGAAAAGATGGGGGCGAGCACAAATTCGATCGAGTCGTCCGCGACGATCTTTTCCGCGACGATCGTCGCCTGGTTGGGATTGCCCATGTCGTCCATGGCGACCAGCTCGAGCAGTTTCCCGTTGACGCCGCCCGCGGCGTTGATCTTATCGACCGCCATCTGGGCGCCGTTCACCTCCTGGAAGCCCTGTTCCGCCATGTCGCCGGTCAGGGGGCTGCTCACCGCAAAACGGATCGTCCCGCCGCTCTCTTCCGAGGGTACCGCGGCGTCATCCGCCGAGGCCGCCGGCGCGGCGGGTGCCGAGGACGCAGGCGCCGCCGGGTTGGAACCACAGGCCGTAAATACCAGAAAAACCGCCAAAACCATCAATACGGACAGCGCCCGAAGCAAACTCTTTTTCATTTTTATCCTCCTTTATTCTCAGGTGTACCGTCGTTTCCGCCCCGCACGGCGGTCCGTGCATACGCACTCCATTCCCGCCGCTATGCACCTCCCAGATACGCTTTTTTGACCGCCTCGCTTTTCAGCAGGTTTTCTGCTCTGTCAGAGATCGTAACCTTCCCGATCTCAATGATATACCCCATATCCGCCACCTTGAGCGCCTGCCGGGCGTTCTGCTCGATCAGCAGGATCGTCGTCCCGTCCTCCTTCACCCTTTTGATGATCTCGAACACCTCCTGTACGATCAGCGGCGCGAGACCCATGGAGGGCTCGTCCAGCATCAGCAGCTTGGGCCGCGACATCAGCGCACGGCAGATCACCAGCATCTGCTGTTCCCCACCTGAGAGAAAACCCGCCTTCTGATTCCTGCGCTCCCTGAGGATGGGGAACCACTCGTAGTAGCGCTCGATGTCCTTTTCCACCTCGTTGTCCCGCCTCGTATACGCGCCGATTTTAAGATTTTCATATACCGTCTGACGCGGGAGCACCTTCCGGCCCTCGGGGCACTGGGAGATTCCCCGCTTGACGATTTCGTCGCTCGGCAGCCGGGTGATCTCCTTCCCCAGAAAGATGATCTCTCCGGAAGCCGGCTGCATCAAACCGGAGATCGTTTTGAGCAGGGTGGATTTGCCCGATCCGTTCGCACCGATGATCGTCGTCAGCTTTCCTGTCTCCACCGTCATGGAGATCCCCTTCAGCGCGGATATCTGGCCGTACTTAACATCGAGGTTTTTGATTTCAAGCATTGCTCTCCTCCTCCCTGCCAAGGTAGGCCTCGATCACGGCGGTGTTCCTCTGGATGCTTTCGGGGGAGCCCACCGCCAGCAGTTCGCCGAAATTCAAGACCGCGATCCTGTGGGAGAGGTCCATCATGAATTTGATGTTGTGCTCGATCACGAGAACCGCCGGGCCCTGCCTGTGGATGTCCGCGATCAGCTCCATGAGCTCAAACGTCTCCTGCGGGTTCATGCCGGCCGTCGGTTCGTCGAGCAGCAGCAGCTTCGGATCGCTGGCCAGCGCACGGGCGATCTCCACCTTCCTCTGCTTGCCATAAGGGAGGCTGCTCGCCATGCTGTGCGCGTCCCCCGCGATCCCCAGAAAATCGAGAATCTCCATCGACCGCTCCACCGACCGCTTCTCCTCCTCCCGGTTCCTGCGGGTGTGAAGCAGGATGTCGGCCAGGTTGGAGCGCATATTCTTGTGCATGCCGACCATGGTGTTCTTCAGTACGCTCATTTCCCCGAACACCCGGATATTCTGGAAGGTCCGCGCGATCCCCTTGAGGCAGAAGGCCGTCGTGTTCTGCCCCGTCAGATCTTCCCCGTTGAAGATCACCCGGCCCGCCGTGGGGGTGTCGAAGCCGGTGATCGTGTTGAAGAGCGTCGTCTTCCCCGCCCCGTTCGGCCCGATGATCCCAAAGACCTCGTCGTCATGGATAGTCAGGCTGATGTTGTCCAGCGCCTTGAGCCCGGCGAAAGATTTGGACAGCCCTTCGATCCGCATGATTTCAGCCATCCTTTTCACCCGCCTTCCTCCGGAGCCCGGAAAACCCGACAACTTTTTCGCCGATTCCGTTCTTGCCGAGAATCCCGTTGGGCGCAAAGAACATGAGCACCACCATCAGAACACCCATGATGAGCAGGCGATAGTCGTACACCGTGCGCGAGACCTCTGGCGCGATGATCAGGATGGCCGCGCCTAAAATGCAGCCCGGCAGGCTGCCCAGCCCGCCCAGGATCGCCATCTGCATCATGATGAGCGATTCGTCGATGGTGAAGTTGTAGGGGGAGGCGTAGTTGGTGTAGCTCACCATAGCCGCGCCCGCGATCCCGGTAAAAAAGGAGGCCAGCGAAAAGCAGAGCGCCTTGAATTTGGGCACGTTGACGGCCGAGTAGGCGGCTGCAATCCCGTCGTCCCGGATGGCCTCAAAGGCGCGCCCATAGTGGGAGCGGGTGATCCGGAAGATCAGAAGGTAACAGGCCGCGAGCAGGGCGAGGGCGAAATAATAAAACCGGGTGTGGGTATTGAACTGGAACCCAAAAAGGCTGGGGGACGGCACACCCATGATGCCGATGCCGCCGCCCGTGACCAGCTGCCAGTTCAAAAAGATGATCCGCACGATCTCGTTGACGCCCAGTGTGATGAGCGTCAGGTAATCGAACGCCGTTTTCTGGCAGAGGAGTCCGAGCAGCCAGCCAACTGCGGCGGCAAAGAGCCCCGCGCCGAGAAACGCGGCGAAAAACGGGACCCTTGCAAACCGTGTCAGCGTAATCGCCAGGAAGTAGGTACCCAGGCCCACGAAGGCCGACCGACCGAAATCGAGCAGCCCGCAGAATCCGACGATCAGGTTGATCGACAGCGCGACAATGGAATAGAGCATCACATTGTTGACGACCTTCAACATATAGGAGTTGGTCACCACGAGTGGGAGCAGAAGCAGGCAGACGCAGCAGGCGGCCAGCAGAAAGCCCTTCAGAGGATGGCCTTTTACAGTTTTCATTCCTGACACCTACACTTTCTCGGCTATCTGCGCCGGGAACATCCCTTTGGGACGGATGAGGATGAACACAATGAAGATCGCCCAGACGACTGCGTCCTTGTAGGCCGAGGATATGTAGGCCGAGATGAACGTTTCGCTGAGTCCCATGACGATCGCGCCGATGACAGCGCCCTTGAGGCCCCCGATCCCGCCGATGATCGTCGCCTGCCACGCCTTCATCGTGCCAAACATGAAGCCGATGCCCATGTAGATGAATTCGTAGTAGCTGCAGAAGAGCAGCCCGCCCACGACGCCCAGCGCCGCGCCGAGGCCGTACACCAGCGCAATGATGCGGTTCACCTTGATGCCCATCATGGCGGCGGTGGGAATGCTCTGGGAGATCGCGGTAATCGCCTGGCCGATCCTGGTCTTTTTCAGCACAAGCGTGATGGCCAGCATCAGCAGGATCGCGATCAGCAGGATATAGATCTGCAGCGTCCCAATAATCGTATC
The DNA here is from genome assembly GCF_030825285.1 of Anaerotruncus massiliensis (ex Togo et al. 2026). NCBI lineage: Bacteria > Bacillati > Bacillota > Clostridia > Eubacteriales > Oscillospiraceae > Anaerotruncus > Anaerotruncus massiliensis (ex Togo et al. 2026). The sequence goes on along the minus strand of NZ_JAPJQF010000004.1, from coordinate 81,284 downwards.
GCCGACGACAAAGTTCTTTTTCTGGAAGATGCCCAGATCGAACATAAACGTCTGGGGGCCCCATACCAGCTGTACGACATTGCGCATGATGTAGGCAATGCCCACGGCGGAAATGGTTGGGGCAATGCGGTTCGCGCCCTTTTTACGCAGGGGGCGGTAGGCGAACCGCTCGACCCCAAGGTTGATGAGGCAGCCTGCCGCCATACCCAGAAGAATGCAGAGAAAAGGGTTGATGCCCGCGAGCAGACCCGAAAAGGTGATAAAGCAGCCGACTGTATACACATCTCCGTGGGCGAAATTCAACTGTTCCAAGATGCCGTAAACCAGGTTGTAGCCAATGGCGATCAACGCGTAGACGCTGCCAACGCTTAGACCGTTGATCAGGATTTGAACCAGCAAAGCATTCACTTCCTTATCCTTGCGGTAGTCGGTTCCGGTTGGTGGCTTTTTCGTTCGGCCGGGAGCGGTATTCAGTCATGCCGCCCCTATTTCTCGACGCCGTGCTTTTTTAGGATTTCCCTGATCTTTTCCATATCCCCGTCGGAAACGCTGGTCATCGGATGCGCCATCCAGCGGCCGCAAATGCCGAAGAGTTCGAGGACCGCCTTGATTTGGGGGGTCAGCGAGGGATAGGGCAGCGAAAAATAGAGGTCGTACAGGAAGCTGATCATCCTCATATAGCCGTCCCGGGCCGCATCCTGCCTGCCCGCCAGGAAATCCTCCCGGATCTGTAAGCATTGGGTCGGGATCATGTTGCCGGGGCCTCCCATAATGAAGCCCTCCACCCCCAGCGCCAGCGAGGGATAATAGATGAACTCCTCGCCGGACATCACCAGGAAGTCGTTCTTCTGGTCGAGTCCCAGCAGCATACGCTGCATCTTATCAACGTTGGAAGTCTCCTTGAGCGCGATGATGTTGGGGTGCGCAGCCAGCGCGTTCATGCAGTCGGGCTCGATGTAGTGCTGATTTTCCGGGCAGTTGTAAATGAGGATGGGAAGCGGGCTCTGGTCCGCGAGGCGCAGGAATAGGCCCTTTTGCTCCTCCGTCGTGAGGTGGTAAAAATTGGTCGGGGTCGTAAGTGCGATGTCCGCGCCGCTTTCCTTTGCGTCCCGGATGTGCGCGGTGATCAGCTCGGTGCTGTCGTCCATGACTCCCGCGATGATGACCGTGCCGGGTGCGGAAGATTCACGCACCGTACGGATGGCCGCCTTTCTCATCTCCCGGTCAAAGGAGAGGCACTCTCCGGCATATCCCAGAACAAAAAGGTGCGTCAGCCCCTTTCCCTGAACATATCCGACGAGCCGTTTCATGCCCTCCGCGTCAAAGGAGCCGTCCTCCTTAAGCGGAGTTACCAGTGCAGGGATGACCGTTTTCAGTTTTTCAATCATATTGATGACCTCCTAAAAGTAATAGAATTACTTAATAAAGTTTAATTTATTTTGTGAGACTAGCATAACACGCTATCTTTTCGGTTTCTTGTTGTTCCGTTTGTTTTTTTTCCTGAAATATTGGAATTCAATTTTATCTTGGCGTTTCTTTAATTGGCCAAACACATTTTGGAAAATAGCGGAAATCTTTATAAAACCCTTTATTTGGACAAAAGATTAAATTTTTCCTCCAATTTTGTATCAGATCATCCAATTCACAAATTTTTGATTTGTTATTTCAGCCTATGGTTGAAACACCCGCATCCCCCGTGCTATACTGGAATCAGGAACAGGTGGTAATAGATTCGGCGTGAAAATGCGGGAGAACGGTTATGATGCAGAACAGGCTGATCCAGCAAAAGCTCTTCTATAACGACGATGCCCCTTTTAAGGCGGCCGTCACACAGTCCCCGGTCGCCAGCACCTTCCACAGTTGTGACATTGCACAGGAGAATTACCCTGGAAGGTATCTGAGCAAGGTGAACTGGGAGAAATCCGATCTGGATCGGCTGCTGCACGCCCCAGATCATGCTGCGCTCGGAGAAAGCTGGAGCGCTCCCCTGCCCGAACAATATGAATTCCATGTACACGACCACTGCCAGATCGTGCAAAATGTCTCGGGCAGAATCGCCTATATCATAAACGGGAAGGCGGTCGTCCTCTCAGAAAAGGACATTCTGCTGATCAACTCCAACATCCCGCATACTTGGATGGCGGAGGACAAAACGGTTTGCACCAGTATCGCCTACTATCCGCACATGCTGCTGCTGAACAATTACTGCACGCAGTTTCTTCCCTATCTGAAGGTGCTGTACAGCCACTCCTTCCCCTCCCTGTATATACCGGCCTCTGATTACTACTGGCAAAGCATGCAGTCGGTGCTCAAAGATATTCTTGACATCTATGAAAAGCAGGATAAAGGATACGACGCGTTCATTCACAACCGGGCAGTGGACCTCTCTCTGCTGTTCGTCCAAAAACTGTTCCGTGAAGGTCGTATGGAAATATTTTCAAATTCAGGCACAACCCTTCTGCATGCCGTGGACTATATCAGAGAACATTTTACAGAGGATATCGGCGTACATGACGTCGCCGTACACATTGGATTGAACAGCAACTATTTTTCGCACTATTTCAAATGCAGGCTGGGCATGTCCTGCAAAAGATACATCAACATCCAGCGGATTGAAAAATCCGCAGCCCTTTTGGTGAATTCGGACCAGAGCATCCTCCAAATTGTCTATGACTGCGGGTTTAACAGCGTCTCCGCCTTCTATAACGCATTTGTCAGCTATTACGCAATGTCTCCGGCAAAATACCGCCGCCTTTTCATCAATCCGAAAAGACTGTAAACAAGATTGGAAAGAGAACCGTGAAACCATCCGGTTTCGCGGTTCTCTTTTTGACGGAACAAACAGGAAAATGCAGGATACGCTTTGACTTTCCAATACCGATGCCGCATAATGAACATGACACTACTGCCGGGCGCAGACAGGAGGATAACCCATGCCGAACATTTTTCTGGTCGAGGACGACCGGGCGATCGCAAAAAACCTGACGCTTTTGCTCCGCTCGGAGGGCTTTTCGGTCATCCACGCTCCCACGCGTGAGGAAGCCCTCACCGCGCTCTCCGGGGACCCGTTCGACCTGGCGCTCATCGATATTTCCCTGCCCGACGGGAACGGTTTCACGGTTTACACGGAGATCAAGGCGGCGCGGGAGATCCCCGTCATCTTTCTGACGGCCTCCGGGGATGAGGCGAGCGTGGTCACCGGGCTGAACATGGGCGCGGACGACTATATCACCAAGCCGTTCCGCCCGCGCGAACTGGTCGCGCGGATCAAAACGGCCCTGCGGAAAACCGGGCGCTCCCCCGCCGCGTTCAATGTGTGCGGGCTCCGGGTCGACCCGTCCAGCGGCGTCGTGAAAAAAGAGGGTCGGGAAATTTTCCTATCCGCGCTGGAATACCGCCTGCTGCTGGTGTTTGTCAACAACCCCCAAAGCATCCTCACGCGGGACCGCCTGCTGGACGAGCTGTGGGACGCCGCCGGCGAGTTCGTCAACGATAACACCCTGACCGTCTACATCAAGCGCCTGCGCGAAAAGATCGAGGACGACCCCGCCAACCCGCGGATCATCCTGACCGTCCGCGGGACGGGATACCGCCTGGGAGGCAGCCATGTTTCGGAATAGGGAGGTTCGGCGGTTCGCTGTTTTGTTTGCCGCGGTCGCCGTGACGGCCGCCGTGATCGGCTTTCTTATCCGCCCGGCGGCCGGAATCCTCTCCCTCCTCTCTTCCGCGGTCTTTGGAGCGGCGTTCTACGCGTTTACCCGCGCCCGCTATCAAAAAATCGCGGAGGTCTCAGAGCAGATCGATCTCGTGCTCCACCATGCCGACCGGATCTTCATCGGCGGATTGGACGAGGGCGAGCTGTCGATCCTGCAAAGCGAGGTCACGAAAATGACGCTGCGGCTCCGGGAGCAGAACGACGCGCTGAAGCAGGAGAAGGCGCACCTTGCCGATTCGCTGGCGGACATCGCCCACCAGCTCCGTACCCCGCTCACATCCGTGAACCTGGTGCTCTCCCTGTTGGCGAACCAGCCGGACGCGGGCGAACGCAAGGCGCTGCTGCGGGAAGCGGAGGAGCTGCTTACACAGATGGACTGGCTGCTCACCTCCCTGCTCAAACTGTCCCGGCTGGACGCGGGCATCGTGGTTTTTCAAAGCGAACAGGTCGACGTGGCTAGCCTTGTCGACGCCGCGCTCCGTCCGCTCCAAATCCCCATGGAGCTGCATGACGTCTCCCTGCGGGTCGACGCGCCGGAAGGGATCGAAATTGGGGGCGACGCCGGGTGGCTTTCGGAAGCGCTCCGGAACATCCTCAAAAACTGCATGGAAAGCGCGGGCGACCACGGGAAGATCGAGGTCGTCTGCGAGGATAACCCCCTGTATGCCGGAATCGTCATCCACGACAGCGGCGCGGGCTTCGAGCGGGAGGAGCTGCCCCGCCTCTTCGACAGGTTTTACCGCGGGAAAGGCACAAACGCCGCGGGCTGCGGGATCGGGCTGGCCCTCTGCAAGACGATCATCACGCGGCAGGGCGGGACGGTGACCGCCGGGAACCATCCGCAGGGGGGCGCGGTCTTTTCGATCCGTTTTCCAAAGTGACGGATCTCTCACCCGAAAGTCACCGGGATGTCAGCCAAATGTTCTATGATATGGGTAAGCCATGGGAAAGGAGGCTCCCATCATGGAGCTTTTAAGGATCGAAGACCTGTGCAAGGTCTACGGAAAGGACGTGAACCGCGTCGTTGCGCTTGATCACGTTTCGCTGACCGTTGAAAAGGGGGAGTTCGCCGCCATCATCGGCCCCTCCGGCTCGGGCAAATCCACGCTGCTCCACATCGTCGGCGGCGTGGACGTGCCCACCGGCGGCAAGGTCTATCTGGACGGGCAGGACGTCTACGCCCAGAACAACGAAAAACTGGCGGTCTTCCGCAGGCGGCAGGTCGGGCTGATCTACCAGTTCCACAATCTCATCCCCACCCTGAACGTGGTGGAGAACATCACCCTGCCGATCCTGATGGACCGGCGCCGGGTCAACGGGGAACGTCTGGAGGACCTGCTGCGCCTGCTCGGCCTGCAGGACCGCAGGTCCCACCTGCCCAACCAGCTTTCCGGCGGGCAGCAGCAGCGCGTCGCCATCGGGCGCGCCCTGATGAACGCCCCGGCGGTCATGCTGGCCGACGAACCCACGGGCAGTCTGGACAGCCGGAACGGGCATGAGATCGTCAAGCTGCTGAAGGAGAGCAACCGGAAGTACGGGCAGACCCTGCTCCTCGTCACGCATGACGAAAACATCGCCCTGCAGGCGGACCGCATCATCGGCATATCGGACGGCAGGGTCGTGAGAGACGAGCGGGTGCGGCCATGAATATCTTGCATAAAGTGGCCCTCCAGGGGCTGAAAAAGAACCGCACGCGCACGGCCGTCACCATCATCGGCGTGATCCTGTCCGCCGCCATGATTACGGCCGTCTCCACCTTCGGCGTCTCCCTGCTGGACTATATGGCAAAGGGCGCGGCCCAGAGATACGGCGGCTGGCATTTGGCGTTTCTGGACGCCGACCCCTCCTTTGCGCGGGAACGGACGCTCGACCGGGACGTTCTGGAGACCGTGTCCTTTGAAAACATCGGTTACGCGGCGCTGGAAGGCGGCAAAAACCCAAACAGGCCGTACCTTTTCATCGCCGGTTTCAACGCGGAGACCTTCGACGCCCTGCCCTTGACCCTGCTGTCCGGCAGGCTTCCCGAAAACAGCGGGGAGGTCCTCGTTTCAGGGAATGCCTCGACGGACGGCGGCGTCTCCTGCGCGCCGGGCGACACGCTCTCCCTCGCGGTGGGAAGCCGCGTGCGGGACGGCGCGGCGCTCGGACAGGGCGACCCGTACGAGGCAGGGATGGAAACGCTTCTGCCGCGGGGCGAAAAGACCTACACGGTGGTCGGTATCTGCGGGACGCCCGCCTTTGAACCGGATTCCGCGCCGGGGTACACCCTAATCACGCGGACGGACGCGGCGGAAGGCGCGGACAGCTCCGCCCTCTTCGTCAAGCTGAAGAATCCGCGCCGGGTGCACGCCTACCTGCGCGGCGCGGCGGACGGCCGTCCGTACATCCTGAACCACCATGTCCTGCGCATGATGGGCCTCTCAAACGACCCAGGCGACAGAATCTTCAACGCCTTGCTCTTTTCGTTCGGGTGCATCGTGGTCGTGATCATCATGGTCGGCTCGATCTTTCTCATTTACAATGCCTTCAGCATCTCCCTGAACGAGCGCACCCGGCAGATCGGGATCCTCGCCTCCGTGGGCGCCACGTCGAAACAGCTGCGGAATTCGGTGCTCTTCGAGGGGCTCTGCATCGGCGCGGTCGGCATCCCGGCCGGCGTTCTTGTGGGGCTCGGCGGGATCGGGCTTGTGATCTCCTCCGCCTCCCGTCAGTTCGGGGATATCTTCCACACCGAGATTCCCCTGACTATGCATGTGTCCGCCCTCGCGATTGCCGGCGCGGCAGCGGTCAGCCTCGTCACGATCCTGATTTCGGCCTATATCCCGGCCAGGAAGGCCTCTAACACGCCGGTGATGGAGTGCATCCGCCAGACGAACGAAGTCAAAATGGAATCCCGGGCGGTGAAAACGTCGAGGCTGGCGGAGCGTGTCTGCGGTTTGGAGGGCACCCTTGCGCTGAAGAATTTCAAGCGGAACAAAAAGCGGTACCGCAGCATCGTGATGTCGCTCATCCTGAGCGTCGTGCTGTTTATCTCAACGAGCGCCCTTGTCGCCGACTTGAAGCGGATGTCGGAAGACGCGAAAGTGGTCACCGACTACGACGTGGGCTTCGGCGCGCAGGAGCTGGACGACGGAGAATTGCTGCGGCTCTATGACAGCCTCGAAACCGCCGGGGGCGTCACCCGGAGCACCTGCCAGTCGGTGGTGGAATACGCCTGTACCGTCCCGGCCGGCATCCTCTCGGACGATTACCGGGAATATGCGGGGGTGGATCCCGCGGGGGAACCGGTGAAGCTGCCGATGGAGCTCCAATTCCTCGACGACGACGCCTACCTGGAAATCATCCGCGGGCTGGGCCTGCCGGCCGAAGAATACGCAGGGGAAAACGCCAGGCTCATCGCCGTCGCGAAGATGCAGGACCGACGTGCGGAATCCTTAAGCCAGCTTCGCGGCCTGTTCGCCGCTCCCGCCGCGGACGTAACCATCATTCCCCTGTCGGGCGGGACGCCGAAGACGGAGCTCGGGCGGGAGGTAAGCCTTACCTTTGTGGAATTCGTTCCTCCGGATACGCCCCCGGTGATGGGGGCCTCCCCGCAGCAGCCGTATGTTTTCCAAGTGATGGCCCCCTGGTCGCTCAAGGAGGCGTTCATTCCCTCCGGCGGCCCGGTGGACGTCAGGGTCAAGGGCCTGACCTTTCAATCGGAAAACCCGTCCCGGTCGGCGGCTGAAATGAAGGAGATCATCCGGGCGGAGGGGTTGACGGTCCCCTATCTGCTGCTCAACGCCTCCGAAATGCTCGAGGAAAACCGGAGCTACATCTTCGTCGCCAACATGTTCGCCTATACGTTCATCATCATGATCTCGCTGATCGCGGTCGCCAATGTGTTCAACACGATTTCCACGAACATCAAGCTGCGCAGGCGGGAGCTCGCCATGCTCCGCTCCGTGGGGATGTCCGACCGGGATTTCAACAGAATGATGCGGTTTGAGTGCGTGTTCTACGGCGCGAAGGCCCTGCTTTTCGGGCTTCCCCTGGCGGCGGTGTCCTCCTGGCTCATCCACAAGGTGATGGTCGTGGACCGCGTGAAGTTTACGCTGCCGTGGACGAGCATCGGGATCAGCGTGTTCAGCGTGCTGCTGGTCATATTCGTAACGATGGCTTATGCCGTCGGCAAAATCAAAAAGGAAAACATCATCGACGCGCTCCGGGACGACATAACCTAAACGGATGCGAAAATCGGGGGACGGCTTCTGCCGTCCCCCCGGTTTAATCTTCCGCCCCGAAAAATGGGCCGAACACTACACAAAAGTCCGCAACGAAACCGTTGCGGACTTTTGTGGAATTGTAAGAAGCACCGGGATATCGGTTCTTTTTTCCATATGGATCACCTGACCTGCTCCTGAAATCGTTTGTCCGGAGCGGGACGCTCGAATGGATATGCGACTGCGCCGCCCCATTTCGCGTCCTTTCCGCGTCCGATTTTTCACCTCCATCATAACCCAACCCCGTTGGCATTGCGACGGGAAACCCGTGGCAGAAGTGTGTCAGCCCTTTACCATTTTCCCGGAATGCTTTATGATAAGAGCATCGGTATTTAAAGGGGTGCTTTTTATACCGCAGACCATCTCCCTTGCGGATGACGAAAAAAAGATCCGCGACCTGATTGAAACCTTCCTTACGGAGGAGGGTTTTGCGGTCAGGACATTCCCGGACGGGGCCGCCCTGCAGGCTGCCTGCCGGCAGTCGATGCCCGATTTGGTGATCCTCGACATCATGATGCCCGGCGTAGACGGGTTGAGCCTCTGTTCCCAACTGCGCCAGGGCGAAGCCGTTTTTGCCGCTCGAACTGGTGGCGCGGGTACGCGCTGCTGCGAAGGGCAAAGAAAGCGCCGTCCGCTGCCGGCCCTCTCCAGGAGCTTCACTTCGGGCCGCTCTGTCTCTCGCCCGCGTTCCGCACCTCCACGCTCTGTGGTGAGCCGCTGCCGCTGATGGAATCTAGCTTCGATAAGAGCCCGGATGACGATCTTTCGGAGCAGGCCGCCGTTTTTCTGCGAAGCGTCAGCCCATTGGTAAAGAAAATAGGCGGCAGCGCCAACATTCTGGTTTTTCAATCCCGGATGCGGGTGGTCTATGCCGCGACGAACAGGAGCGCGAAGTGCTCACGCCGCTCTCCAACGCCTGTGCCCAATACATCCGGTCCAGCGCTTCCCTTAGCAGGCGAGGCGGTTCCACTGGAAACGGCGGATGGCGGCGACTACCTGGTCTGCTTCTATGGAGTACCGAGCGGGTCCATGCTGGTAAAATATCTGATCACCTACTGCCCGATTTCCGAGATCGGCGGCTGGGTCCGGGATGCGTCGGTCCTGGTGCTCGTCATTTCCTCGCTCTTTGCCCTGCTGGCCCTTGCGGCGCTTTGGATCACCGCCCGCGGCATTACACGGCCGCTTCAGCGGCTTTGCCGGGAGTCCGAGCGGATCGGAGGCGGCGGTTTTGAGGAGATTGCGCAGTCTTTCCCGCTGTTGGAATTGGAGGAGTTGCGGCTCGCCATGAACCGGATGGTGCAAAAGCTGAAATTGTCGGACGAGGCCCAGCGAGACTTCTTCCAGAACGTATCTCATGACCTGCGCACCCCTTTAATGTCCATCGGCGGATATGCGCAGAGGATCGAACGCGGACTTTTCCGCAGCCCTGGCGAGGCCGCCCACACCATCCTCGAGGAGAGCGCCCGTCTCACCGACAGGGTCAACAGCCTGTTGACCCTGTCGCGCCTTGAAAGCGGGCAAAACGGTGCGCTCGGCCCTGTGCGGATTGCCGGCCCGGTGGAGGACTGCCTCGACCGGGTGAACGGCCTCGCGATTGAGGAGGGGATTACGCTTTCCTTGCCTTCCTTTGACCACAGCCTTTATGTGGAGGGTGAATACGAGCTGGTCTGCAAGGTGCTGGAAAATCTGCTGACCAACGCAATCCGCTACGCGAAAAAGACAGTGACCATGTCGGTGACCGCTAAAAAGGGCCTGATCTCCATTACGGTATCCGATGACGGCGAAGGTATTTCCGAAAAGGATTTGCCGCATCTGTTTGACCGCTGCTACAAGGGGAAGGGCGGCAACTTTGGCATTGGGCTGACCATCGCGCGTTCCGCCGCGCAGAATATGGGCGGGGAGCTCAGGGCGGCGAACCTTCCGGCCGGCGGCGCCGTTTTCACCTTGGTTTTGAACGCCGCCAAACGGGATGAGCATGGCTGGCCGCAGTAAATACCGCGTTTTTGGGGCGCCGGATGTTTGGTAAATGGCTACCGCAGAATGGCCACAGTTATGCCGTCGTTTTTCCAGGGGCGGCTCCTGTATGATAAAAACATCATAAAAGGAGGCTACCCGCAATGAAGAAGAAACGGATTTCCTACCTGTTGGCAGCGTGTATGACCATATGCCTGTTTTTCTCAGTTGCACTGACAGCATGCGCATCGTATGAAAAAAGCGCGTTGATCGAAAAGGAACAACCGGAACTCACAGAAGAAACGAAACAACTGATTTCGCTGTATCAGAAAAGCCCGACAGAAGAAAATTATCTGAATCTGCGGGACGTTGTCATCAAAAATTACAACGCTGTTCTCGCGAGAAAAGAAGAAAAGCTGTCCGAACTGCGGGGCGAGGCCGCGGGCAAGCCGGGCGGTGAGAAAATCATCTCTGAAATGGAAGAAATCGTCCGGATATGAGGACGTGGGATTCCGTGTGATCCAGGTGCTGCATGGCAAAGAACCGGAACAAAAGGTGGAGCTTGCAACCCTGGCGGCGCCTGTTGTAACGGCAGCAGCCGTATCCTCTGGCGCGATCGAGCTCTCCTGGCAGCCGGTGGATGGAGCGAACGAGTACCAGATTTTTGAATATGTGAAAGACACGGGATTGCTTCGCATGCTGGAACGGGTACATCGGCCACGGTGGTAACCCCTCAGTCCACCATAAACTGCGCGGCGGTCCTGACAGAACGCAACGCCGATATCCAAGTTACGGAATATGAAGGGGCGGCGCACACAGAGGTTCCTGAGAAGGCGTATCTGGAAGACGGCTTGATCAACTGGCTGATTAACGGGTTAAACAGATGCTGTTTATGCAGGATATGGCTTGCATAGCGGAAACATGGAATGGGCTTAGGAGTCATCAGAATCAGGCATAGCAATACAGGGCGCCGATCCCCCAAGCTGGTACCTTGGGGGGCGGCGCCCTGCTTTATCCGCTCAAAATAGGTTCGGCAAAGAGCTGCCGGACGAAGGCCAGCACGGTCTACAACATCTCGATTTCCAGATCCTCGGGCCGGATATAAATATCCCCGGCGGTGTGATAGCTTTGACAGTCGGGCGGGCTCTGCTTGCAGAACAGCCAGTCGATCGGATTGCGGATCGTCTCATCGTTTGCACCTGCCGACCGCCCATGGAGAAAGCTGGAGCGCAGGACGGTGGGGCTGAAAAGAGGGTGCGCGGTATCCGCGTCGGCTTCCAGGTGCAGGTGGGGAGCCATCTTCAACAACCCGGTGTTGCCATAGCGGCCAATCTGCGTGTCCTTGTTGACAGCATTCCCTTTTTTCACAAGGATACGCTCCAGATGGAAATACCGCAGGACGAGATCGACGCTCCCGCCGTCACGCCCCTGCGCTTGGGGATACACAACGGCGACGACGTTTCCCACCACCGAATCCGTCCCGGTATCCAAAACCGTCCCCTCCCCCGAGGCGTAGACGGTCCGCTCCCCTCGGCTGCTCACCAGGTCCACGCCATAGTGGACGAAATGGAATCTGTCCAGATATGCCTGCGTCTTCATGCTCGCGGTGAGCAGCGCCTGATTGATCGGCAGAATCAATTTCTGGCTCAAAGCGTCCCCTCGCTTTCCGGGATGGGCTCTTTAGGTGCAAGGGCCTCCAACGCGTCAGAATAGAGGTTGGGATCCAGCTCGCGGTATGGGGAGGCGTTATCCGCCGGCGTGAGTTCGAGAAACCAGCCTAAAATCTGCGGTCCGGGGATGCGGATATAGAAATAGTTGGCCGAACTGCCAAAATAGGCCGATTCGCTCTGGCTCCTGCTGGAATTGGATGAGTTATGGCGGAAACCAAAGATGCCGCCCCCGCTGGCCTCGTGGTTTTCCATATACTGCCGGCTGGACTCGGATTCCTCCTTGCTCGATTGGATCCGGATGGTGACGTCCTTGGCGACCACAAAGCCGGTGGGGAAAGCGGGCAGCACATAATCGAGCTGCTTGTTCGCGCCGTCCACCACGGCGTCATAAGTGACCAGCGATCGCAGACGGCTGGCCACATTCTGCCCCGAGGCGCTTATCGCGCGGATCTGATCCTTGGTCAGGCCGCTGCTAACCCGGATGTCCGCCAGACGGAAATAATGATCGCTGAGCTTAAAGAGGGTGGGATTAAACCAGCCTCCCCGGTCAAATGTAACTTTCTTAATCCGAAAACCAATCTCAAGTTTTTTGTTCATGTCCAGTTTTTTCTGGTGTTCCTCCGCGCTCTGCTGGGAGTGCGAAGCGCTGGCGGACCAGAACCAGCCGCCCACGCTCCAGCTGCTCTGGCTGGCGCTGGAGGAGCTGCCGCCGCTGGAAAAACTGCCCGTCTCGTCGCTCTTAATGACGACGTCCATGAAGTTCTCGTCCGCCGCCCCATCTGTCGCCGTCATCAGGGATGCGTCCGGCACCTGGTCGCCCTGCCTGTCGGCTTCGGAAATGGTGCCGGTGACCAGCGGGGCGAGAAAGTCCAGATCCGCCTGGACGTTTTGGATCTGCTCCTCAAGCCGCATCTTTTGCAGGCGCAGGTCCTTGACCTTGGATTCCGAGTAGGCCATGCGGGCGTCGTTGAGCTGCTTCATGTCCTGCTGGATCTTTTCCTGCGCCTGACAGGATTTGAGGACCCCGTTCACCACCTCCCCGGCAATCCCTTCGATAAGCCCGTAAATGCGGCTCTCGGTGGGGCTCAGGTTTCCCTCGCCCGCCTTTTGGATCTGTTCGATCACTGTCCGGGCCTTGGAGATTGGATCCACCGCTTCCTTGTAGACGCTGACGACCGCTTTGATTGCTGAGACCGCCCCCTCGCCGTACTGGGCGATCAGCTGCTGCTGGGATTCGGAAAGCCGATGCTCGCAGGTTCTGATCTCGTTTTGTAACCGTTCCTGTTCCTCCGGAGGCACCTCAACGACAGTTTGTTCGCCCAGCTGCTCTTTAAGGCTGCGCAGGTGCTTCTGCTTGGCGCGGTAATCCGCGACGAGGCTGTCGGTGGCCATGGTCAGGTCCTTGGGACTCAGGTTGGGACGCAACGCCCTGAACCAGTCGCTGGGCTGAAACTGTACCGGATAAACGTCCGTGGATCCGTCCAGAGAGCGGCGCAGGCTGGAGCGCATCTTCTGTTTTGTGCTTTCCAGCGCTTCAGAAGGCGATGAGACATTGAGGAAGCCCAGAATGGTAAGCACCTCGTGGTAGTGCCCGCGCACCACGGCGTCGTTGTAAAAGTTGCTGACGATCTCCTCCTGGACCAGCCCCTCGGAGGAAAGCCACCGCGCGTAGCCATCCAAATCGTCCCGCGCTTTGTACTCCTCATAGGTTTGATTCTTGACGCTGTACCACTCGTTGCGCCGCTCGAGGAACTCGTCGTAGAGTTCTCTGGCCATCGCCATGCGGGAGAGGGTTTTGCGCTCGCCGCGCACCTCGTCCTCCACGGGGGTCATCAGCCATTCGCGCAGGTTCTTCTGGTCGTGGACGAAGCTCCTCAGCGCTTCCAGCCGCGGCACATAGTTGTTGATCACCGTGTTGAAAACGGTGGAGAGGCGTTCCCCGTTCGGCCCCTGCACCACGGGCGAGACGTCGAAGAGCTGGTCGCTGAGCAGAAATTCCGCCTCCTGCACCGGGTAGGGCTTTGTCAGGGTGCTGTAGCAGTCGTCGGTGTTGTATTCGTAGGTGTGGGCGTTGAGCGGGCGGGCCGGGAATTCCATGACAAAGAGCTGGTTCCCCGCCCCCAGCAGCCTGTTGACGTTGTCGTAGATGACGTTCATGACATCGGCGGACGAATTCTCCTGCAGCGACTGCAGGATGCTTTTTTCAGCCATATTTACGCTCCTTTCAACAGGGGGAGGACAACATCGGTTCGATGATACTTTGGATATAGTCGAATGCGCTTTCGGCATTCTTATAATTCTGGAGCTGACTGCCGCCGGTTCCCGCCGCCTGCTTTTTTATGTAGTCTTCCAAATTGGTTACGCTGATTGGAGTGGTCACTTCTGTAATTCCTGATTCTTCGCGGATTTTTTCCCACAGGCGGAGCAGCGGAAGGATCTTGTTCCAAGAGAATTCCGCGCCCTGTGTCGTCCAATACAAAACACTTCTGAGCAGTGAGAAGCGCGCGGCCTCGCTGACGGTGAAAACCGCAAGCGCTTTGCATTTCTTATCTGCGTGCTCCCCGTTTTTAATCAAGTTGTTAATGGCGTCTATCAAGTTAATCATGGTAATTTTCACTTCAGTGTCCACGGGGATTATACTGTATGATATCGCCGCATTTTTGCTTACGACATAGAGGGTCTTGGGGTCAATCTCCAGGCTGACGGATAATTTATCGCTCTTGAGCTGCACCTCGAAAGTCCCAGTCTGCGTTTTCGCCATGTTCATCAGATCGTCCCACTGTTTGCAGAAGTCTTCTTTTGAGACTTCTTTATCTTTTACCACTGTATCTAGGCAAATCACGACCATACTCAAAGAATGCCTCCTTATCTCATTTCCGGTGGGCCCATCGGTACCTTTATCGTAATTTGGTCTCCATGTTTTGTCAATTATGAACTTATTTGTCAAATTGTTTCCAAAAAATATGAACTTTGTCAATAAATTGACACCATTTTAAAACCTCGTTAAATTAAAAGAACCCGGAGTGGAAGGCCCCGGGTGAAACGAGAAAAGGAGACGAATTTGATGAGAGACATGCTGACGAATTTTGCACTTCTGATGGAATTGGCCCGTGTGGATCCGGAGAAGCTCAGCCGCGCGCTGGAAACAGACCCCTCGCTCATTTCTCGCTGGCGCACCGGTTCACGCAGGCCAAACGCCCGTTGGCGGCGCAAGCTGGCGGACTATTTTCTCGACGCGTGCGGTAATGAAGTCCGGACGCTGCTGGCCGAGGCCGTTCCGCTGGGCCTGGCACAGGGTATCCCGCCGCTGCAGCTCTTGGAGCAGTGGCTCGGAGAAACGGGCGGATCGTGGGAGCACCGGGAGGAACTGCTTTTTTTGTGCCGGAGCGGGCGCTTACGTAGGAAAAACCAAGCGCGTCCCCAGCACCTTTTGGGTGCGGGAATGCGCTCTGGGGACGCGGTGGTGCGCAATCTTTTGGGGGAGTTCCTTGACTATGCGCTCACGCAGACGGGTTCTGGACGGATCCTGTTTGCCTGCCCAGAAGGGCTGGAGCTATTTACGAGGGACGAGGGCTACAACCTCCCCTTGCAGGAACAGCTGCGCCAGGTACTGGAACGCGGCAAGCAACTGCAAGTTGTGCTGCGCACCGACTACCGGCCCAGCGACGTTGCGTCTGCCTGCGGCCCGTGGCTGTGGGCGCATCTGATGGGATACATCCAGAGCTATTATTACGACGACTTTCGCCTGCTGGAGCATGAAAAAATCCTGATCGGCCTGCGCGGTAGGCTCATGATCCAGGTGCGGGTGGAGGATAACGGCCCAACGGCCATCATCCGCACCGACCCCGCCGGCGTGGCCGAGGTGGAAGCACACTTTGACGCCTGCTTAAAACGTTCCAGGCAGCGTTTTCGCTACAATTTTTTCTCCGAGCCGCAAGACTTCCTGCGCGGCGCGGTGTACAACCGGGAAAAACCGATGTACCTGATTCAAGCGCTTCCGGATCTGGGGATTCGGTGGGAAACCGTCGCTTTGCGGCTGGAACCGTGCGAACTGGCGCTGCTGCAGCGCCAGTTTGGGCTTTTAACGATCTCTCTATGGGAAATAGACAAGGAGGCTGAGGTTCGCCATATCTTCTGCGCGGAGAGCATTGACGAGACTTTGGACAATGCGCGGCACCTCTGCCGGCCCTTGAGCGCCGTCTGCAAAAGGCGGATCTACCTGGATACGCAGGAGCTGGTGGATCAATTGGCAGCGATCCGACGCGCGCTGGAACAGCGTCCCCAATACAAGGTCTGTTTTATCCCGCGGGAATGGTTCGTCCGTATCAGGATGGAGATCGTGGTATGGGGGAACGAGGCCGCCGTCGCCTGGATTGCCGCCCGGCAATCCGCAGCCTGCCGGGATTATCCAAACGTCGCCGCCCTGCACGGATTCTGCGCGACCGTATGGGAAAAGATCCCGCCGTCGCACCGTACCCGACGGGCGGCGGAGAAGCGGCTCGATCGTTGGCTTGAACGTGCGCGAAGATTTGGTTTCCGTATCGGCCTTTGATGTGCATCAAGGCGATTGCAGTACAAGACCTCTATCCCGCGATTTAGGTTGGCCTTTGCCTTAAGCAGCACGGAACACCTCATCAGAAATAACGGCTTTATGGATGCCGGCATACAGATGCCGCCCCATGAAGCCATTATTTTTGATTTACAAAGCGCTGGTACCGGCTGTTTCCAATCTTGCATCAAACCTGATGCTGCTGCATGCCATTTCCCTAAATCATCGTTTATTACTTGCCACAAATTGCGAAAGTTGCACCCACAAGAAACGGGGTTTCCAGTTTCGAAACTGGAAACCCCGTAATCCCATTTTGTTGCCCACTTTGATGCCTACGCATCCAAATTGGGCTAATGAAAGAGGATCGGACTCTCGACCTTACGGATGCGAACCGTACGCTCTCCCGAGTGGTCCGCAAAGCGGGCCCTTTTATGAACATACCGTGCTGCTGTAACGTACGGAACAACACAAAGGCTGTAGATACCGCCCGCGCATTCCTACGCCAGTATCGTGACATTCGGTTCGGGCTTCTACATGCCGTCCTTGCGGTGCAGAGCGGGCATCCCGTCGCTGATGCACTGTCGCTTTCGACTGGCTGGATAAATTGAATCGCCATCTCGGCAAAGGTGACGCTATTTTCCTGCTCCGCCGTTTCAAGCCTGTTTGACTCAAATTATTTTTGCTTTCTTTTATTATTCGTCCAAAGCTGAATCGCCCCTATGAGCTGGTCCACGTCGATTGGCTTCGAGATGTGGTCGTTCATGCCGGCGCTGTGCGCCCTGCCCACATCGGCGGCGAAGGCGTTGGCCGTCAGGGCTAAGATGGGGATGGCGCGCGCGTCCTCACGCTCCAGGCGCCGGATGGCTTCTGACGCCTGATAGCCGTCCATCACCGGCATTTGGATATCCATCAGGATGCAGGCGTACTCCCCGGGAGCGGATGCCTGGAACCTTTCCACCGCGATTTGCCCGTTTTCAGCCGTGTCGGCCAAGAGGCCGTGCATCGCCAGCAGCTCCACCGCAATCTCACGGTTGAGCTCGTTATCCTCCACCAGCAGCAGCTTTTTGCCCTCCATGCGGGGGCGGCATTTCCCGGCGGGGGCGGCCTGGACGCCCAGGCGGTCCTGGCGGCAGAATTTGTGGAAGGTATGTATCATTTTGGATTTGAACAGCGGCTTTGTAATAAAGGCGTCGGCGCCCGCAAGCCGGAACTTCTCCTCTATCTCCGAGTAATCATAGGCGGAAATGATGACGATGGGCACATCCGGGCCTACCTTCTGCCGAATGAGCCGGAGCGTCTCCAGCCCGTCCATGCCGGGCATCATCCAGTCCAGTATCACGGCGAAAAAGTCATCCGCCGCCTCATGGGCCGCGACCACCCGGCTGACGGCCTCCCGGCCGGACAGCACCCAGCTGCTGCGCATGCCCAGTTCATTGAGTATTTCGCAGGCGCTTTCACAGATGATCGGATCATCGTCCGCCATCAGGACCGGCAGCCCGGAAAGCGCTGCGGTATCCGCCGTCTCCTCCTCACACAAATCGAAGGAGATGGTGACGATAAACTCGCTGCCCTCCCCCGGCTTGCTCTTGACCTCGATGGTGCCGTTCATCATGCGCACGATGTTCTGCGTGATCGCCATGCCCAGGCCCGTGCCTTGGATATCGCTGGTTTTCACGTCGTCCGCCCGTGAAAAGGGTTCAAAAAGATGCGGGATAAAGTCCCGGGACATCCCGATGCCGGAATCGGTCACACTGAAGGAATACTGCCCCTTGCCCTTGGCAAAGGATGGCATCTCCTGGATTCGCAAGCCCACCGTCCCGCCATCGGGGGTATACTTGACGGCGTTGGACAGCAGGTTCACCAGGACCTGCTGCAAGCGCCCGCCGTCGGTCACCACCTTCTCATGTCGGACCCGTTCGGCGTTGACCTGGAGCGTCTGGCGCTTCTCCGTGGCCAGGGGCCGGAACACCTCCATCACATCCTCGATCAAATCGGCGAGGGAAACCGCCTCAGGCTCCAGGTCGATTTTCCCGCTCTCAATTTTGGACATGTCCAAAACCTCATTGATGAGGTTTAACAGGTGACGGCTGGCGATGTTGATTTTCCCCAGGCAGTCCCGCATCTTTTCCGGGGAGTGCAGGTTGGCCTGCGCTATGACCGACATGCCGATGATGGCGTTCATGGGGGTGCGGATATCGTGGGACATGGAGGCTAGGAAATTCGTCTTGGCGTCGTTGGCGACGCGGGCCGCCTGGCAGGCGGCCTCCAACGCCTGCCGCTGGCGGGATTGCTCCTGCCGCTCGGTGGTCATGTCCAGGCCCACGCTGTAATAGGAGGGGACACCGTCCCAGCTATCCTCCGCGCTGACATACCGGAAGGTGACGGACACAATCTTGGTCACCCCCGCGCGGGTGACAATCCGCCGCTCCACCGCTGTGGCCTCGCCGGTTTCCCGGGACTGGCGCATGACTTCCTCGGCATAATCGATGTCATCTGGATGCACATAGGTGCATTTGGATTGCAGTTCCTGCTCAAACTGCTCTTTTGTATAGCCGATGATGTCCAGGTATTCGCCGCCGTACCAGAGGATTGTCCGCAGATCCCGGGCGTCCACCCGCGCAAACCCGCCGTGGACGCTGTTGAGCAGCGCGTCCCGCTCCTGATCCTTTTTCGCCAGCTTATATTCGGCGCTGAAGCTGTCATGGGACAATTCCAGCCGCGCCCGATGGCCCTCCCAGTTGATCTCCAGGTCCTTGATGATAAAGGTGCGCTCCAGGTTCGGGTTGTAGAATTCCCAGGTGTAAAACGTCTCGCTGCACAATTTGCCGTTGGTGCAGAACGGGCAGGGGGAAGTACGCCCTTGGATCATTTCATAACATTTGCGCCCCACCAGCTGGTGGGCCTGGGCTCCCAGCACCTTGCAGGAGGTTTGGTTCACATACAAAAGCTCATAGGTTTCCATGTCGCTCACATAGGCGTTGCCCTCATAGATGTCCAATACCGAACGAAAACAATGCCGCTGCTGCCGGTACAGCCGGGCCTGCTCCTCTGTCTGCGCCACCAGATCGTCAACGCCGGTGAACTCAGCCTGGAGCACCTGCGCCCCCATCGTCTCCTCATTTGCTATCGTCCCCAAAAGCCGCGCATGGCAAAAGCCGCCTCCCCGCTGGGGCAGACGGACGGTCAAAGACATGCCGGGGCCGCTGTGCGCGGCCTGCAACGCCGCCCGGCGGATTTTTGCAAATTCGCCGGGCAGCGGCTCATATAGCTGCTTTAAGCTGCCAAAGCCCTCCCCCGCGGATGCCGCCATACAAAAAAAGCTGGAGTTTCCCCATAAAATCGTCAGGGGGTCATCCAGCAGGCAGCGGATTACGCCGGCCTTCAAAGATTCAATTCCCGCGGGGCAGCCCGTGGGCGCGCCTTTTGTGCTTCTCGCCCTTTTATCCACTTTTCTAACCACCTATTTGGGAGCAACGCCCGTTTGAGCCATTGTGTTCACATACCGTTTTATTCTGTTTTGCTATCAGTATAGCAAAAAAAACCGGCAATCGCAATGGGTTTTGGAGATTTCGGACGCCGCGCCCCCGCGTGGCCAGAGCAATGGGCAGCTACCCTTTCAATAGGACCTTGAAGGCCGAACCAGCCCCCGGCCGACTTTGCACCTGGATTTCCCCGCCATGGCGCTCCACAATCAGTTGGACCACGGCCAGCCCCAAGCCGGAACCGGGGATCTGCTGGGAGCGGGAGGGGTCGGCCCGGTAAAAAGGCTCAAAGATGTGGGGCAGCGCGTTTGCCGGGATACCCGGGCCGTCGTCTTTCACCGTGACGCTGACTTCGCGTCCCTCCCGCCCCAGCGTCACGGTGACCGCCCCGCCGGGGTGGTTGTACTTGACGGCGTTCTCAATCAAGTTGGCGAACGCCCGGTATAGGAGGTCGGCATCCCCCCGCACCGGCGGCGCCTGGCCGCCGACGGACAGCGTTACCCCGCATTCCTCCGCCCTGCCGGAAAGCTCCCGCACCGCCAGATCCAGCACCGGGCGCAATTCCACCGTCTCGTCCATCGGCACCTCCTTTGGGTTCGCCAGGGACAGGAGCCCGTCCACCGTCTTGATGATGCGCTCCAGGCTCTCACCGGTGTCCGCCATGAATTCCCGGTAGTCCGCTTCCGACGGGTGGGGGGCCATCTCCAGCACCTGAAGGGCGGATTTTATGACGGCAAGCGGGGTCTTTAGCTCATGGGCCGCGCTGGCGGCAAATCGCTTCTGGATGAGGAAAGACTCCTCCAACCGCCCCAGCATCCCGTTGAAGGATCGGGTGAGGGCCAGCACCTCCCCCTGGGCGCCCGCTTCTGGGACACGCCGATCCAGGTGCCGGCCATCGATTACCCCCGCGGACGCCGTCAGGTTTTTGAGCGGACGCAGCACCTGCCCCGTGGCCAGATAGGTGGAACCCACGGCCAACAGCGCTATCAGCGCCATGGCCAAAAGGGATTGGGCGGAAAACTTTTGGGATGCCTCCCGATAGAATTCAATCGGGGAGGCCAGCGCGTCGTCCGGCCCCGCGCCCTCCTCCCAGGCGGGATCCACCTCCACCAGACCGGACTCGAGCAGCGCGGCATAGTCCCCGTAATAGGCGCGCGCGGCGAACAGGGAGTTGGTGGTCAGCAGTAGACAGGCCGAAAGCAGGATGGCGGCCACAATGGCTGTCAAACGGGCCTGCAAGGTCCATGTTTTCAAGATGAAGCCTCCTCCGGGTTTTGGATGCGGTAGCCTTGGCCCCGCTGGGTGATGATATAGTCTCTGGCCCCCGCCTCGTCCAGCTTTTTGCGCAGCGAGTGGATGTGGAAGCGGAAGGCATTGGAAAAGGGGTCGGCCTCGCTGTCCCAGGCGTGCTCGATCAGCTCTTCCGCGCCGATCACCCGCCTGGCGTTTGTCAGCAGGTATTCCAGCAGCGCGTACTCCTTGCGGGTCAGTTCCACCGGCGATTGGCCGCACCAGACTCGCCGGGACGCCGTGTCCACCCGCAGGCGCCCGCAGCGCAGTTGGGGATCGGCGGTGGTGAAGCTCCGGCGCAGCAGCCCACGGATGCGGGCCTCCAATTCCTTGAACTCGAAGGGCTTGGTCAGGTAGTCGTTGCTCCCCCCATCCAAGCCGCTGATTTTGTCCTCCAGCGTGTCCCGGGCGGAGAGGATGAGGATGCGAAAGTCGGCGTCCTGTTCCCGGATGCGCTGCAACACCTCCATGCCGTCCAATTTGGGCAGGTTCAAATCCAGAATCATCAGGTCATAGTCGTTTAGGCTGTAAAGTTCCAGAGCCTCCTCGCCGTCAAAGGCGCAGTCCACCGCGTACCCCAGCAGGCGCAGTCCCTTGGCGATATTCTTCGACAGCAGGGCTTCATCCTCCACCAAAAGCAGTTTCATGGCTCCACTCCCTTTTTCCAGCGCACTGGACTTTTCCAGGCTTGTCAATGGCGGAGGCGCTTCCAACGCCTCCGCCAATTAGTATTACCAGATCACGATGCGATCCTCAGGGGCGACATACATCCCGTCGCCCGGCTGGATGCCGTAGGTGTCGAAAAACTCCTGGAAGTTGGAGAGCACCCGGTTGGTGCGCAGGATATTGGGGGCGTGCACATCCGACTGGGCCAGCCCGGCCAGCGTCTCATAGCTGCCCGCGCGCAGCCATTGGCGGGCGAAGCTGCGGAAGAAGGCGTCGTAGTCGGGGTTTTCCATGGTGGAGAGAACCTCCAGGCCGCAGGCAACGCCGCCGATGTCAGAAATGTTCTCGCTCAGGGTCTCCTTGCCATTGGCGGGGATGCCGGGGGCGGCCTCATAACCGTCGTAGAAATGCTCCGCCTTTTTGCACAGCGTTTGGAAGTGGGTGTAATCGCTGTCCGCCCACCAGTTGCGCACGGTGCCGGTGGCGTCGTACTGGGCGCCGCCATCGTCAAACATATGGGTAATCTCGTGGGCGATGGTGCTGCCGATGGCCCCCAGGTTGGCCTCAAAGGAGGCATTCTTATCATAGAAAGGAGCTTGGAGGATGCCCGCGGGGAAAATGAGGGTGTTGGTGTTCCGGCTGGCTGCGGCGTTGACGGTGAAGGCCGCCATAGGGAAACGCCGGGGATTCACCGGCTCGTCCAGGCCCTGAACGGCTTTCTGCCACTTGTCCGCCTCAGAGGCGGACACATTGGCAAAGTAGCTGCCGCCGTCGGCAACGCTCTTGATATCGGCATTGTTAAAATCCCACTGGTCGGGGTAGCCGATCAGGACCGTGATGTTGTCCAGCTTCTTCATGGCCTCCTGCTTAGTGGATTCCTCCATCCAATCCAGCCGGCTGATGCGGGTCTTAAAGGCTTCAATCATCATCCGCACCATCTTCTCCACCTCGGCCTTGGACTCGGCGGGGAAGTAGCGCTCCACGTAAAGCTGGCCCAGTTCCTCAGAGAGGAAGGACTGCACAGCCTCGTTGGCGGCCTCCTCGGGGGCGCCTGTTTCATAACCAAACTTCTCCGCCAGCTCCTGGCTCAGGTACCGGCTGAAGCCGGAAATCAGGGCGCTCTTCTGCATCGCCTTGAATAGCTCCAGGTTCTCTTCGGTAAACCATGTGGCGTAGGCTGCGAACTGCTTGTCGTCGAAGACCTGCATCCGGGCGTCGGCCTTGAGTCCGATGGCGACAAGCAGCTCGGAGGGCTTGGCCTGGGGCATCAGCTCGTCCAGAGACGTGGGGGTGTAGCGGTTGGACTGGCTCTGGAGGCTGCCCATCTCCTCGGCGCTGGAGGCGTTTTCCGCCAGGGCCTTCTCCATACGGAGGATGCCGTCAGCCAGCCGTTCCGCCTCGGGCCGGCCTTCGCCTGCCGCCATGAGCTGGGAGATCATGCCCTCCCGGTATTCCTTCACCATCCCGTTTTCCGGGTCGGCATAGTCCCCGGGAGTAAACATGGGGTACATGGTCATGAGCTGCATGACCTTTTTGCTGCTGTCCTGGGTGTCGGTGACGGCCACCATGGGGAAAATGCCGTTGCCGAAGTTGCCCAGTTCCTTGACCGCCAGGGCGATGGCCGCGTTGAGCTCAGAGAAATTTTGGGCCGCGTCTACTGCGTCCAGATACTTCCGCAGGGGCTCTACGCCCGCGGCGTTGCGTTCCTCCAGCGCCAGAACACTCTGGTAGAGGTCCCGGATTTTCTGCCGGGCACTGCCCTGGGGGTAGTCCTCGCCGCTGTGGACGATCTCCAGAATCAGGTCGTGGAGCTGCTTGTCGGTGTTGGCCACCACGGTGCTGGAGCCGCCCATGGTGGAACCGTCGCCAGGGAGCTCCAGAGCGTCCAGCTCACCCTTGTTGACGGCGGCGTAGAAGTTGTCCTTGAGATTGGTGCCGAAGACCTGGAAAAACCGCTGGGCCACGATTTCCGCGTCCTTGCGGGTTACGAGTGCGTTCATCTTGTCATTGCCGTCCTCGCCGGAGGAAGCGTCTTTGGTGTCGGCGAGCTTGGCGGGGTCGCTCTCCATATTGTCCGTCATGTCGGTCTCCGGGGCAGGCATCCCCTCGCCATCGGAGGTAGGAGCGTCCTGGTCCGTGGTCTCGGGCGCAGTCTCCAGCTCGGGCAGGCCCAGGTCGGAGGCGGCCAGCACGCCCCCATTGGACAGGTTACGCAGCGCACTCCAGGCCCACTCGGGCGCGTCGGTCAGATCGACGGGGGGCGGTGCGGTGTTTTTACCGTTGCCTGTGGGAGCGGGCAACTGGCCGAACGCCCGGCTGGCTATGACAAACATCTGGAGCCAGGTGGCCTGCTCCGCCTCGTCAAAGCCCTCCAGCACCCCGACGCGATCGGCGCCGGGATGGTAGTCGTCCGCGGCCTGGATGAAATAGTCGGCAAGCGCGCCAACGGTCATCGGCTTTGTGACGGTCTCGATGGGAGTGGGCGTGGTGCTGGAGGTGTTTTTATTGGGGGATGGACCCATGCATGCGGTCAGCGCCAGGAGCAAACTAAGCGACGCCGCCATCAGTTTCGCATAAAGAGTTGTCTTCATAAAAAAATCCTTTCCACTTCCGCAATGCCTTGGCAGCGCGGGATACTGTGGAAAGGATATCATACTCTTTGTTAGATTTTCGTTAGGATCACTTTATTTCTCCATTTCCCAGAATTCTCCTTTCACGGGGATCAGGATATTTTCCGCGCCTCGGATCCCTAACTGCACCAGTTGATTAACCGTAATGCACAACTCACGAACCACCAGTTCTTCCAGCACGGTGGAAAAGCCGAAGACATCCCGTTCGTCCAATGCCTGGAGCATCCGGTTCAGGAACGGTGCGGCGACACGGTTTATTGTTTCGGGGGTCCCCCTCAATCCACGCAGCGGATGCCCCCAGAAGAGAAGCCGCAAGAGTTCAGAATAGATGGTCCGAATCGTCTGGCTGGGGGTGTGCTCAGAGATCAGTCCCATGGACACATAGGTCATTAATTCAAGGCGCCGGCTGTCCCGGAGCTCCAGCAGGCGTTCCTTCCACAGGCGGAGCCCGCCGCAGTCCAGAGAAGCCAGAGTGAGTTCAGACACGGCCCGGGCGGACAGGGCGTATATTTGTAAGCATTTGGCCATATCCAGCAGCCGATTCTGGATATCCGGCTGTGTGAGGTCGGCATTCTCCGTACTCTCCATGGGGGATAGGACCTGAGCGCCGCGGGATTTGAACGATTTCACCGCTCCGATGCCGCCCAGCAGGCTGAGTGTCCGGCGGACCGTACTGATGGAAACTCCCTTTTCGACGGCGAGCCGGTGGGCCGGCGGGAGGAAACTGCCCACTGGATAGATCCCACGACTGATGTCGGTCAGAAGCTCGACGGCCAGGGAATACCGAAGTTGGGCAGACTTTTTATAGGCGTTCCAGCAAAAGCCGATCTGCGGAACTGGTTCTGCGATCCGATCTTCATAAAATCGGGACAACGCGTGCGCGAGGTCGTCCTGTGCGGTCTTCAGAACGTCTCTCAGCGTGGCCCAGTTTCCGTTGCGGCTGAGGACCGCCACGTTTTGCTGCCAAAACAGACCCTTTTCAAAATAGGGCGTGTTCTCCTTTACACTGTAGAACGGCCCTTGGAAAAAGAGGTAGAGGTATCGCATCAACCGCATCAGCAGTTCGTTTCCCAGCGCGCCGTACTGCTGCTCCAGGTAATGCCAAATGACGGTGGGTGGCCTCTCCTCATCACGGGTCAGATGCACCATCCGCTCCGCAGCCTCCGGCGGCGAGTGCTTCAGGGACAGCCACAAAGCCCAGCCGAACAGCGGCCAAATAGACCAGCTCAGGTCGCGAAGTGCGGCTTCACGCTGTGCGAAATAGTGCCGTACATGCCCGTCGATCTCCTCCTGAGAATAGGAGACAGACACCTTGGCCCCGGCTTTTTGGGTCAGTGAGATAACTCCCTCGCGGCGCAGACGGTGATATGCCTGGGCAACGGTATCGATTGAAATATGAGACTGCCGGCACAACTCCTCCATCCTGGGAAGGCTCTCCCCACAGCGATAATATCCAAACTGAATTTGGGCAAGCAGATATGCGTATATGACCTGATGCAGTTCCAGTTCGCTTCCCACCATGACATCTCCTTGCCGTATTTCACATTATAATAATTATAACATTTCCACCCTTTAATTTCTATAAAGCATTGCTATCGTTTGGTTCACTTGCTATATAGGCACGGTCATGCGCGATTTGGCGGCAATCAAAAAGGACGGACCTCGAAAGTCAAACTGCTCACCGAGCACCCGTTCACCAAAAGTTTTGGTCTATCGAGCCAAGCACAAACCTGGATTCGTGATAAAGAATATGTTATGACACTGAAACAACCGTGGACGGCCGCAGACGCGGGAGACGGGGAGGCTCGCAGCATTGAGGAGGGTTCGGACGCAAACGCAGGGGTTCAACATGGAAGTGATTCACCGGGATATCTTGAATCGCTGAGTCGAGCACTCTGACGGCTCGGCGTGCTTATTCCGCAGGCAAAAAAACAACTGCTATCTGATTCGATGGCAGTTGTTTTATTGGTGGAGACGAAGAGGATCGAACTCTCGACCTTACGGATGCGAACCGTACGCTCTCCCGAGCGGTCCGCAAAGCGGGCCCTTTTCCCCGAAAATCCGTGTACCTATCTACAGTGTATTGATAAACGCTGTACAGTTCCAAAGGGTTACCGCGACTTACACCGACATCCGGCATCCATGCCATGGTACGCCGTATCAATTTCGTCCCAAATGGACTCCCGCGTTACAGATAATACATATCCGCCGGGTCCTTCTGCGCGGTGCGGCGATAGTGAACGTTCGGATATCCCAATACCAGCGTGGTCACCGCTTTCGCATGGGTCAGATGCAGCTGGCGGCGAAGGGTGGGGAAAGTGTTTACAATCCGGGCAAAAAAGCCGCTGTACAGGACGCCCAAGCCAAGGGCCTCGGCCATCAGCTCCATATTGGAGGCGGCCAACGAAGCGTTGATCTCATCCTTTGAAACCACAACAATGGCAACCGGTGCGTTCTTGAAGAAAAAATGGTCGTCGATGACGGCGTTTCGCGCGGTCGTGCTCATCAGCTTCACCACAGGCAGCAGCCTTTTCGCAAACCGCACCGCGATCTGCTCATAACGGCGGATTTCCTTCTGAAGCACAATGTAGGAGACATTCTGCGCGTTGCCGCCGCTTGGCGTCAGACGGCCGGCCTCGATGATCTGCGCAAGGACCTCCGGGGCGACGGGCTTCTCTTTGTACTGCCGGATGCTTCTCCTGGTGCGGATGGCCTCCAGAAGCTGATGCGGGTCCAAAGCCACCGGTTTCTCTATTTCGATTGGCGGCTCATCAAAGCCTGTGATGGAAACGGCGGCTTTGGGACATATGGCGACGCAATGCCCGCACATCAGGCAGCTTTGCGACCTTACCACCGCTTTTTTATCCTTCAGCTCAAGGTTGTAGGCGGGGCAATCCCGCACACACATCCTGCATCCGATACATTTGTCATGGCTGATTTCAATTGTGTGCTCTCTCATACTGTTTGGCTCCTTCAATCCGTGTAAATGGGGTCACTGCAACGCGCGCGCCGACGTGAAGGCGC
Organism: Anaerotruncus massiliensis (ex Togo et al. 2026); assembly: GCF_030825285.1. Taxonomy (NCBI): domain Bacteria; kingdom Bacillati; phylum Bacillota; class Clostridia; order Eubacteriales; family Oscillospiraceae; genus Anaerotruncus; species Anaerotruncus massiliensis (ex Togo et al. 2026). Next base: position 54,043 of record NZ_JAPJQF010000004.1, on the reverse strand, counting down.
TGCGGGTGGCGTTACCGATGCGTCCGGGCGTGACCGCGTCGCCGATGGAATAAAGCCGCTCGAAGTGCCCGGTGCATTCTTTCTCCAAGGCGCTATTGCTACGCACACCGATGGCCAGCACTGTGGCGTCGGCCCGGATTTCTTCCAGCACGCCGTCCTTGCGCCTCAGATAAAGCATCCCGTCGCCGATGCGCTCCAGCCTCCGGCCCGGCAGGAACCGCACGCCGCCCTTTTCCAGCCGCCCGATCACGTCGGAGGCGTTGATGGGGTAAGCGCCGGGGGCGATCTGGTCCGCCATCTCGATGATGGTAACGGTGTTCCCCTGCCCCATCAGAAGCTCCGCCGTTTCAAGCCCGGTCATGCCGGAACCGATGACGGCAACCTCCTTTCCGGCGTAGGTCCTTTCGCCTGTCAAAATCGGCGTGACCGTGGTCACCGTGTCCGAATCGGAGCCGGGAATCCGCGGCGCTGCCGCTTCCGCGCCGGTGGCGAGGAACACCGCGTAGGGGCGAAAACTTTCTATGACCTCTTTGGCAGCCCTGGTGTTGTATCGGATGTCCACGCCCTGCTGGAGGGCCTGATGGGTCAAATACTGGATGAACCAGTCCATTTTCTCTTTGAGCGGTGGGGCCGCCGCCAGGATGAGCTGTCCGCCAGGGGCGCCGCCCTGTTCCAGCACGGTCACCTTGAAGTCCCGCGCCGCCAGCTCGTTGGCCGCGGTGAGTCCCGCCGGGCCGGCGCCCACCACTACGACCGGCCGCTGCCACCCATCCTTCGGCGCGGTGCGGGGGAACTTGCTCTCCCGGCAGGCACGGGGATTGACCGCACACTCCACCGGCTTGCCGTTCATGATGTTCTCCTGAAAAGACTCCATACAGCGCAGGCAGCAGATACAGCGGTTGATCTCCCCGCTCCGTCCCTCCATTGCTTTTTTGGCCCATTCGGGGTCGGACAGATAGGAACGGCCCATGGCGATGAAATCCTGCGTCCCCTCATTGAGCTGCGCCTCAGCCTGCTCCGGTGTGCGGATCAGGTTGGCCGCAATGACGGGGATTCTGACCTGCTCCTTGACCGCTTTCGCCAGATACTTGCGCCAGCCTGGGGGGAAACTGATGGGCTCGCAGGAAGTCTGCGCCGTGTCGTAGTTGCCGCTGCTGATGTTGAGCGCATCGACGCCGAAGCGTTCCAGCCGCTTTGCCATCTCCACGCCCTCCTCCAAGAGGATGCCCTGGCCGGGATAACCGATCGTGTCGTAAAATTCTTCCACCGAGAGGCGCACACTGATGGGAAAATCCGGTCCGCATTCGGCCTTGACGCCCTCGATGATCTCCTTTAGAAGCCGCATCCGGTTTTCCAGCGAGCCGCCGTAATCGTCCTCCCGGCGGTTGGTGTAGGGGCTTAAAAACTGCTGGAGCAGATAGCCGTGGGCTGCATGGAGCTCCACTCCGTCCGCCCCGGCCTTTTTCACCCGCCCCGCGGCGGCGACAAATTGGCCGATCAGGGTTTTGATCTGCGCGATGGTCATGGGGACGGTTTTCTGATTGCGGATGGGGTTGTCCCCCAGTCCGCAGGGGACGTCGCTGGGGGCCAGAAGCGGCTTCATGAACTTTTCCATCCGCTTCGCGGTTTTGGGATCGTCGATCATGGAGGCGTCGAACCTGCCAGCCATCTTGAAATACCAATCCCAATAGGACGGGAAGATCCGCGCCATCCGTTCGTTAAACCGCCAGATGGTCGGAAAGAGCACCACATTTTGCCGTCCGGGGTGGTAGAGCTGCATAAACAGCTTGGCTCCATGGGCGTGCACCCGTTCCGCCGCTTTGTGGAGCGGCTCGATATACCGGTCGTGGGACATGGACAGCATGCTGGGGTAAGCCACGGCGTCCGTCTCGTTCACGCGGGTGCATTCGGTGATCATGAGCCCCACGCCTCCGGCGGCCCGCTCCTCGTAATAGGCGGCGAGCGCGTCGCTGACCGCGCCGTCGTGGTGGGCGAGCCCGACACACATGGCGGTCATGACCAGCCGGTTTTTGACCGTCACCGGGCCGATCCTCCCGGGTGTAAACAAATTGGGATATTCCATATTTGAAACCTCGCTTTGATTTGTAACTTTGGCGGAACAGACCATTTCCGCATCCAGACACTTATAATTTCAAATGTTCATATTTTTGCACTTGTCTGGATTTCGTCTTTAGTCTATAATAATCTTTATGGAAAGGCAAGCGACAGAATCAAACGGACGTAGAATTTTAGACAAAATCAAAAATTTGTCAAAGGAGCTGCAAAATTTGAAATATGACTTGACGAAAAAACTGACCATTGGAGCAAGCCGCACCCTTTATTCTCTCCAGCAATCGCTGCTTTCTCTGCTCTCTGAAAAATCTTTTGAGGAGATCGCCGTGGGAGAGCTGTGTGAAAAGGCCATGCTGCCCCGGGCTACCTTCTATAATTATTTTGACGACAAATACGACCTTCTGGAATACTGCTTCAAGACCGCACGCGACCGGTTGGACAGCGGCTGCCGGGACACAGGGAGTTGCGTGGATCGGATGAATGTGTTGATGGAGAACTGCTTCGATTTTTTAGATCAGAACATTGAGACGGTGGGGGCGATCTTAAAGACTAACCCGCCCAACCTGTATCTCATCAATCAGGTCCGGTTTTACCTGTTCTCCAATATGGCGGCGGCTTTTCAGGAGAAGGCGGAATCCCACCGCTTTCAGGTGCCCCAGGAGATGGCGGCGAACCTGTACAGCCAGGTGATCCTGATTATTTTGGAGTGGAAATACCTGGACAAAAAGGAGTGCTCCAAGGAGCAGGCGAAAGAATATCTGAAGCAGATGGTCAGCGGGATCGAACCTGAATAAGAGAAGGAGTGTATGGGAATGGTTTTTTATTTCAGCGGTACCGGCAACAGCCAGCGGGCGGCAAAGCAAATTGCGGAACTGCTCGGAGATGAGCTTGTCTCCATCAATGCTTGCCTCAAAAGAGGCGAAAAAGAGGCGTTCCATTCGGAACGCCCACTGGTGGTCGTGGCTCCCACCTATGCCTGGCAGATGCCAAAGGTGGTGGAGCGGTGGATTCGTGAGACGGAGTTTGAGGGAAATCGAAACATCTATATTGTCCTGACCTGCGGCGGGAGCGTGGGCAACGCCGCCGCCTACGCAAAGAAGCTCTGTGGGGAAAAGGGACTGCGCTTCTCGGGTCTGGCGCTGGTCGCCATGCCGAATAACTATGTGGCACTTTCCAACACGCCGGATAAGGCGGAATGCGCGGCGATCCTGGAAAAAGCCGGGGAGCGCATAGTATCATTGGCCGCGCTGATACAAAAGGGGGAACCGTTTCCCGAAGCCGCCATCTCGTTCAAGGACCGGATGAACAGCGGGCCGGTCAACGGGCTGTTTTACGCCCTTTTTGTCCATGACAAGGGCTTTGCCGCGTCGGAAGCCTGCGTTTCCTGCGGCAAATGCGCCCAGCGGTGCCCGCTGAACAATATCCGCATTTCGGACGGAAAGCCGGTTTGGAACGGAAACTGCACTCATTGCATGGCTTGTATCGGCGGCTGTCCCACCGAGGCAATCGAGTATAAATCCGCTTCCAAGGGTAACCGCAGATATTACATCATGAAAGATTGACGCGGAGGTACATGATCAATGGTCTTTTATTTCAGCGGCACCGGCAACAGCCAGCTTGCGGCGAAACAAATCGCGGCGGAGCTGGGCGATGAACTGGTTTTTATCAATGACTGCTTGAAAAAGGGAGAAAAAAAGACGTTCCATTCGGAACGTCCGCTGGTATTTGTCGCACCGATCTATGCCTGGCGTGTGCCGAAGGTGGTGGAGCAGTGGATTCGGGAGATGAAATTTGAAGGCAGCCGGGACGCCTATTTTGTCCTGACCCGCGGCGGCGGCACCGAGGGGAACGCGGCGGCCTACGCCGCGAAGCTGTGCGGGGAAACCGGATTGACTTACCGGGGGCTTGCATCGGTACAGATGCCGGAGAACTATATTGCCCTGTCCGCAGCGCCCAGTGAGAGCGAATGCGCAGCCATGATCGCCCGGGCGAAACCGGTTCTTTCCGGACTTGCCCGGCAGATCGAGCGGGGTGGGCCGTTCACCAAGACACCGGTTTCTTTGGGGGGCCGCTTTATCAGCGGGCCGTTCAATCCGCTCTATTATCGGTTTTATATCAAAGACAAGGGTTTTACAGTCTCGGACGCCTGCGTCTCCTGCGGCAAGTGCGCGAAGCGATGTCCACTAAACAACATCGACATGGTGGATGGGAAGCCTGTCTGGAAGGGGAACTGCACCCACTGCATGGCCTGCATCTGCGGCTGTCCCACCGAGGCAATTGAGTATAAGTTCATTTCCAAGGGGAAACGGCGTTACTACATGATGGAGGAATAAGGCGGCGTTTGCCGTCCAGAATCCGCTTATATTCGATGACGGCACGCGCACGAGAAATTTGTCTCACAGGCAAAAAAACAACTGCTATCTGATTCGATAGCAGTTGTTTTTTTGGTGGAGACGAAGAGGATCGAACTCTCGACCTTACGGATGCGAACCGTACGCTCTCCCAGCTGAGCTACGCCCCCAATTTTTGCGGCGGTCCTAATTCAGACCGCGAGATTTATTATAGCATCCAATGGGGGGCTTGTCAATATAAAATTCCCAATTACGGAGGAAATTTTGACGCGTCCGGTCGAACGGACAGTCCGCTCAATGCGCCGCGCGCCAGCGCAGCGCCTCTTCCCCGGTCTTTACCAAAACGCGCATCGCCGCGGCGGGGTGCTCCCCCACCGCCGTCTCCCCCGTCAGCATGAGGGAGGACGCGCCGTCGAGCACGGCATTGAAGATATCACACACCTCGGCGCGGGTGGGCACCGCGCTGTGGTGCATCGAATGGAGCAGCTGGGTGACCACCATGAACGGTTTTCCCGCCGCGCGGCAGGTTTCCGCCGCGGATTTCTGCGCCGCGGGCAGCTCCCAGAGGGGCAGATCGTTGCCGAGGTCGCCGCGCGCGATCACAATGTGATCCGCGTGGGGCAAAAGCTCCGGCAGCATTGCGAGGCCCTCCCGGTTTTCGAGCTTGGCAAAGACGCGCGTGCCCTCCGCCCCCGCCGCCGATAGCGCGTCCCGCAGGGCGGTCAGGTCGTCCGCGCCCCGCACAAAGGGGAGCATCACGCCGGTCACGCCGCATTCCCCGATGCGCGCGAGGTTTTCGCGGTCGCTCTCCTGCAAGGTCGGCGGATGCAGCGCCGCCCCGGGCAGGGCGATGCTTTTGCGGGATTGCAGAGTTCCGCCGCGCAGCACCTCACAGTCCGCGCTTTTTTCATCGCAGCGCAGGGCGCGCAGGAGAAGCGCGCCGTCGTCGAGCAGGATCTCCTGCCCCGGGCGCAGCGCGGAGAAGATCAGCCCGGGGACCGGCAGGCCGCCTTCGCCGAGCACGGCCCTCTCCCCCCGCGCTAGCCGCACGGGGACGGCCAGCTCCCCGATCCGCAGCTCGGGGCCGCGCAGGTCGATGAGCAGCTCGGGGCGCGCACCCGCGCGGGAGGAGGCCTCCCGCAGGCTGCGAAGCCAGCCGCCGCACCGGTCAAGCGAGGTATGCGACAGGTTGAGCCGCACCCCCGTCATCCCCGCCTCGAAGAGCTCCGTCAGAATGTCGGGGTCGGCGCAGGCGGGGCCGAGCGTCCCGAAATATTCCAGCCGCGCGGGCTTTTCCATCACAAACGCCTCTCTTTCCTCCGTCCATTGTACCCGATCGGCCGGCGCAATGCAACAAGGGCGCGCCCCAAAGCGGGGCGCGCCCTCAGGATACCGCCTGATTCAGATGATATAGGCCTTGAGCGCCTCGGCGTAACGGGCTTCGTTGTCGCCGTGGACGATTACTTCGATCGGCTTGGCCAAATCGATGCTGAAGATGCCCATGATCGATTTCGCATCGATGGTATAGCGGCCGGAGACGAGGTCCACGTCCTCCTCGAATCTGGATACGGTGTTGACAAACTCCTTGACGTCGTTGATCTCCTTTAAGCGGATGGTAAATTTTTTCATAACTGACACCCCTTCCTGTTTGGTTACCTCTATTGTAACACCCGCGCCCCCGGTTTGTCACCTGCCGGGAGCCGTTTTTGTAAAAAAACGGCATAAAATTCTATTGCCCGTCCCGGAATTTCGGCAGGGTGTTTGCGCCGTGGGGCAGCAGGGTCGTGCGCAGTTCCAGCGAGCCGCCGTTGAGCTCCTTCGCGAGCGCGAGCGCCTCCCCGAGCGTTTTGACCGCGTGGATCTTCGTATTGGCGAACTTCTCCTTCGGGATGTCTGTCACCATGATGAACCGGTACCGCTCCGCGCTCTCGCAGAAGAGGAACCCGACATACGCGCCGATCGAAAAGTTCTCCCGCAGGTCGCGCTCCCGGTCGAGCATGTTGTCGAATCCGCAGATCTGGCGCGCGCAGTCCGCGTCGCCGAACGATTCGCGGCACTCGGACAGCAGGATCATCGTCCCGCCGTCTGCGACCACCGCCCGCGCGTTGCTGAGCGTCTTGGAGGTCTGGTAGAGGTTGATGTCCTTGGGGTAGCCCCCCGCCGACGCGATCACCAGCGGGGTGCGCTCCTCCACGTAAACCCCGTCGATGTCGTCCACCAGCTTGCAGGCCGCCGCGTGCGCCTCGATATAGTCCCCCGCGAAGGCGCGGATGATGTTGAAGTCCCCGTCCGCGACGACGTTCAGCAGAAAGCAGGGCTTTGCCAGCTCCGCCGCCTCCGCCATGTCCGCGTGGAAGGGGTTCGACCCGGTCAGGTTCGCGCTGCGCACCATCGGGTTGGAACCGCTCCCGAAGCCCTCGTTGAGCGCGAGGTTGTGGTTTTTCATGATCGTCTCCCGCCCGGCGATGCCCGGCAGGACATATTTGCGGCCCCCGCCGTATCCCGCGAGAAAGTGATAGACCGCGCCGCCCGTCAAAATCAGCTTGTCGCAGGCCATCGCGTGGGCGTTGAGCCACACCGGCGTGCCGCGCGAGGTGACGCCCATGAATTTGAGGTTCGCGTCGTCGGTGCAGACGTGGTCCTCGCACCGAACGCGGCCGAGAATCTCCTCCCCCACGAGGCCGGCCCACTCCTCGCGGGTCTGGCGGCGGTGGGTGCCCGTCGCGCTGACGATGAGGATGTCCTCGTCCCGCACGCCGCAGGCGTTCAGCTCCTCCACGAGAATCGGCACGTAGATTGCCGGGGACTGCCATTTGCGGGTGGTGTCGGGGATAACGACGCAGACCGTCTCCCCCGCCTCCACGACCGTGTCGAGCGTGCCCGTGCCGATGGGATGGGCGAGCGCGTCGCGGATGTGCTCCTCCGGGGTCATCTTCGGCAGCGGGACGCGGTTGCTTTCCAGCTCCGCCGCGATCAGCTCCTCGCGGATGGGCACGTCGAAGGCGATGCTGCTGTATTTCATCTGGTGCATTGTAAACTCTCCTTCATCCATGAATTCCACGAGATAAAATACCACCGCGGCGGACGGATGTCAATGCGGATTTTGCGTCACAGGGTCATCCAGCCCCCGTCCTGCGGATTCTGGCGGAACCGTTCGAGCCGGGGCACATCCTCCCGCGCGATCACGCCCTCCTCCACAGCCGCGGCAAGCAGCGCGTCGTAGCAGGAGAGGGAGGCGTTTTGGACTCCCGCGTCGGCGAGGCGCTTCACACCCTTCTCAAGCCCGTAGGTGAAGATCGACGCGATGCCGAGCACCTCGCAGCCAGCCTGCCGCAGCGCGTCCACCACCTCGAGCACCGAGCCGCCCGTCGAGATGAGGTCCTCGATCACGACGACCTTCGCCCCCGGTTCGGCGCGTCCCTCGATGCGGTTCCCCCGTCCGTGGTCCTTGGCCGCGCCGCGCACATAGCACATCGGCAGGCCGAGGATTTCGCTCACGTAGGCGGCGTGCGCGATGCCCGCCGTGCTCGTCCCGGCGAGCAGCCCGCAGCCTGGATAGCGTTCCTTCACGAGCGCCGCCAGCGCCGCCTCCACCTCCCGCCGGACGGCGGGATGGGAGAGGATGATGCGGTTGTCGCAGTAGATGGGCGAGCGGATACCGCTCGCCCAGGTGAACGGCTCGCCGGGGCGCAGGAATACCGCCCCGATGGAAAGCAGGTCCTTTGCAATTTTCGTCTCTGTCCGCATCCTCATCACTCCCCCAGAAAATCAAATCTGACGCGGCGGTAGGCCCCCACCGGGTCGTCCGCCGCCGTGACCGGCCGCCCGGCGACGATGTAGTCCGCGCCGAGCTCCCGCGCCCGGGCGGGGGTGGTCACGCGGGCCTGGTCGTCCGCGCGCGCGTCCGGATAGCGGATGCCGGGCGTCACCGCCAGGAAGCCGCCGCTAAAGCTCCCCTTGACGAGCGCCGCCTCGAGCGGGCTGCACACCACCCCGTCGAGCCCCGCCGCGCGGGCGTTGGCGGCGTAGCGCGTCACCACCTCGCCCATCGGGGCCGGGATGAGCAGCTCCTCCCGCATCCGCGGCTCGCTCGTCGAGGTGAGCTGCGTCACCGCGATGAGCAGCGGGCGGCGGCCCGCCGCCCCCTCCTCGAGGCCCGCCTTCGCCGCCTCCATCATCTCGATGGTGCCGGCGGCATGCACGTTCGTCATGTCCACCCCGAGCTTTGCGAGGTTCTTCATCGCGCGGCGCACCGTGTTGGGGATGTCGTGCAGCTTCAGGTCGAGGAAGACCCGGTGCCCCCGCGCCTTCACCTCCCGCACGATCTGCGGGCCCTCCCCGTAAAAAAGTTCCATGCCGATCTTGACATAGGGCTTTTCCGCCGTGAACCGGTCGAGGAACGCGAGCGTCTCCTCCCGGGTCCCAAAGTCGCAAGCGATAATCACGTCTTTATTGGCCATTTCCCGTCCTCCCGATGATCGATTTTAAATCGCGGATCCCGTATTCCTCCATCCTTTTCGGAAGCTCCTCCACCACGCGCAGGCAGGCGTATGGGTCGACGAGGTTCTGCGCGCCGATCTGCACCGCGCTCGCGCCCGCCGAGAGGAATTCCAGCAGGTCGTCCGCGCTGGCGATCCCGCCCACCCCGACGACCGGGATCTTCACCGCCCTGCACACCTCAAAAACCATCCGCAGGGCGACCGGCTTGATCGCGGGGCCGGAAAAGCCGCTCGTGACCGTCGAGACGAGCGGGCGGCCGGTGCGCGGGTTGACGCGCATCCCGAGCAGCGTGTTGATGAGCGTCAGCCCGTCCGCGCCCGCCTCCTCGCACGCCCGTGCGACCGCCGCGATGTCGGCCGCGTTGGGGGAGAGCTTCATGTAGACCGGCTTTTTGACCGCCGCTTTGACGGCGGCCGTGATCGCCGCGGCCGCCTCGGGCGAAGCGCCGAACGCAAGGCCCCCGTGCCTCACGTTGGGGCAGCTCACGTTGATCTCGAGGATGTCCGCGCCCGCCTCGTCGAACCGCCGCGCGACCTCCACGTATTCCTCCGCCGAGAAGCCGCAGACGTTCGCGATCACCGGCCCGGAGTAGACCGCGCGGAGCCTGGGCAGCTCCTCCCGGACGACCGCCTCCACGCCGGGGTTTTGGAGCCCCACCGCGTTTAAGAGCCCCGCCTCGCATTCGGCGACGCGGGGCGTCGGGTTGCCGAAGCGCGCCTCCCGCGTCGTCCCCTTGAGCGCGACGGCGCCGAGGCGGTTGAGGTCGTACCACTTTGCCATCTCATGGCCAAACCCGAAGGTCCCGCTCGCCGGGATGACCGGGTTCCGAAGGGTAAGCTCCCCGAGCTTTACCGAAGTGTCCATCAGAACCGCACCTCCCCTGACCGGAGCACCGGTCCCTCGACGCAGATGCGCCTGGGGCCCGCTAGCGTTTCGCAGGAGCAGCTCATGCAGGCGCCGAACCCGCAGCCCATCCGACGTTCGAAGGAGAGCTGGCCCTCCGCGCCCTTTTCGCGCCCGAGCGCGTGCACGGCGGCGAGCATCGGCTCGGGGCCGCAGGCGAAGTAATAACCGTAATCGAGCCGGGAAAGCGGCTCCGTGACGAAGCCCCGCTCCCCGAGGCTGCCGTCCGCCGTGGCGACGAGCACCTCGCAGCCGAGCGTCAGGAAGCTCTCCGCCAAAAAGGCGTCGGCCGCCGTCTGAAAGCCGAGCGCCGCGGCGGGCGGCTCGCCGGCGAGCGCGAGCCGCCTGGCGAGGCCGTAGAGGGGCGGCACGCCCACCCCGCCGCCGATGAGGACCGTCCGCCTCCCCCTCGCCGCCGAAGGGTCGTAGCCGTTGCCCAGCCCGGTCAGCAGGTCGAGCATTTCGCCGGGGAGGGCTCGGGACAGCAGGCGCGTCCCCTTCCCCACCGCCTTGTAGACGAGGGTGAGCCCGCCGCCGTCCCAATCGCAGACGCTGATCGGACGGCGCAGGTAGCACCCGTCCACGCGCACGTTCACGAACTGTCCGGGGGCCGTGATCCAGCGGGTGTCGCCGAGAAGGCGCATCCGGAAGACCTCCCGCGCGATGGGGCGGTTTTCCGCCACCCGGTAGAGGGCGTTTTTATACATCGGCGTCCCCCCTCCCCGCATCGATCGTCGAAACGCCGACGGTCAACTCCTCGAGCACGTCGAGCAGCACGGCCGTCGTGTCGAGGGATGTGAAGATTGTGACGTTATGCTCCACCGCGAGCCGGCGGATGCGGTAGCCGTCCTTGGCCGGGTTTTCCCCGCAGCCGGGGCCGAGGGTGTTGACCACGTAGGTCACATGCCCGGCGCGCAGACTGTCGGGAATCTCCTCCGAGCCCTCGCTGATCTTGTGGAGCAGGCGGGTCCGGATGCCGTGCTGCTTTAGAAAATTGGCGGTGTCCTGCGTCGCCTCGATGTTGAAGCCCAACTCGTAGAACCGCCGCGCGAAGGGCAGCGACTTCTCCTTGTCCCGGTCGGCGATCGTGAAGAGGACGGTCCCGTAGTTGACCACCCGCTGCCCCGCCGCCTTGAGCGCCTTGTAGAAGGCGCGGTAGAGGGTTTTGTCGCACCCGAGCGCCTCGCCCGTGCTCTTCATCTCGGGCGAGAGGTAGGCGTCCGCGCCCCGGATTTTCGAGAAGCTGAAGACCGGGCATTTGACGTACCAGCGGTCCCGCCTCGGCGCGATTCCGGCGCCGCAGCCCTGCTCCTTGAGGGACTGGCCGAGCGCCACCTTGGCGGCGACGCCCGCCAGGTTGATCCCCGTCGCCTTGGAGAGGAAAGGCACGGTGCGCGACGAACGGGGGTTCACCTCGATGACGTGCACCTTCTCCTGCGGGTCGACGATGAACTGGATGTTGAAGGGGCCTTTGATGCCGATGCCGAGCCCCAGCTTCACCGTGTAGTCGACGATCGTCCGGCAGGTCGCCCCGCTCACCGAGAAGGTCGGATAGACGCTGATCGAGTCGCCCGAGTGCACCCCCGTGCGCTCGACGTGCTCCATGATGCCGGGGATGAAGACGTCGGTCCCGTCGCACACCGCGTCGACCTCGAGCTCCTTGCCCTCGACGTACCGGTCGACGAGCACCGGCGCGTCCTCGCTCGCGCGCACCGCCTCGGAGAGGTAGCGGCGCAGGTCGTCGTCGCAGACGACGATCTGCATCGCCCGCCCGCCGAGCACGAAGCTCGGCCGCACGAGCACCGGGTAGCCAAGGGATTTCGCGGCCTCGAGCCCCTCTTCGAGCGTCGTCACCGCGCGCCCCTCCGGCTGCGGGATGCCCAGCCGCTCCATGAGCGCCTCGAAGCTGCCGCGGTTTTCCGCCCGGCCGATCGCCTCGCAACCGGTCCCGGCGAGCGGCACCCCCAGCGCGTCGAGCCGCGCCGCCAGGTTGATCGCCGTCTGGCCGCCGAGCGTCACGACGACCCCGTCGGGCTTTTCGAGCGTCAGCACGTTCATGACGTCCTCGACGGTGAGCGGCTCGAAGTAGAGCTTGTCGCTCACCGTGTAGTCGGTCGAGACCGTCTCGGGGTTGTTGTTGATGATGATTGCTTCGTACCCCGCCTCCCGGATGGCCCAGATCGCGTGGACGGTCGAGTAGTCGAACTCCACCCCCTGCCCGATCCGGATGGGGCCGGAGCCGAGCACGACGATCTTTTTGCGGGTGGTCACAACGCTTTCGTTTTCCTCCTCGTAGGTCGAGTAGAAGTAGGGGACGTAGCTCTCGAATTCGGAGGCGCAGGTGTCGATCATCTTGTAGACGGGCAGAAGGCCGTTTTCCTTCCGCAGGAGGAAGATCTCCGACTCGCTCCTCCCCCACAGCCGCCCGACGCAGCCGTCCGAAATCCCCATCCGCTTGGCGCGGCGCAGGAGCTCGAGGTCGCCGGGGCGCGCCGCGAGCTCCCGCTCGAAGGAGACGACGCCCGCGAGCTTTTCCACAAAGAACCGGTCGATCTTCGTCGTCCGGCAGATCCTCCGCACCGGCGCGCCCCGCCGCAGCAGCTCGGCGATGGCGAACAGCCGCTCGTCGGTCGGATTGCGCAGAATTTCCCACAGCTCCGCGTCGGACGCGGCGTCGAACTTTTCAAGCCGCAGGCAGTTCGCGCCCGCCTCGAGGCTGCGCACCGCCTTGAGCAGGCTCTCCTCGAAGGTGCGCCCGACCGCCATGACCTCGCCCGTCGCCTTCATCTGTGTGGAGAGCAGGCGGCTGGCCTTGTCGAACTTGTCGAAGGGGAAGCGCGCGATCTTGGTGACCACGTAGTCGAGCGCGGGCTCGAAGCTCGCGGGGGTGTTGGCGAGGGCGATCTCGTCGAGGGTAAAGCCCACCGCGATGAGCGCCGACACCCGCGCGATCGGGTAGCCGCTCGCCTTGCTCGCCAGCGCGGAGGAGCGGGAGACGCGGGGGTTCACCTCGATCACGTAGTAGCGGAAGGAGCCGGGGTCGAGCGCGAACTGCACGTTGCAGCCCCCCTCGATGCCCAGCGCGCGGATGAGCCGCAGGGCGGCGTCCCGCAGCATGTGGTACTCCTTATTGGTGAGGGTCTGGCTCGGGCAGACGACGATCGAATCCCCCGTGTGGATGCCCACCGGGTCGACGTTCTCCATGTTGCAGATGGCGAGCGCCGTGTCGTTTCTGTCCCGGATGACCTCGTATTCGATCTCCTTGTAGCCCTTGATGCTCTTTTCGACGAGCACCTGCCCGGCGGGCGAAAGGCGCAGGGCGTTTTCCGCGAGAGGACCGAGCTCCGCGTCGTTTTCCGCGAAGCCCCCGCCCGTGCCGCCGAGGGTGAAGGCGGGGCGCAGGACCACCGGATAGCCGATGGCGCGCGCCTTCTCATACGCCTCCGCCACCGTCGTGGCGACGTCGCTCGGGAGGGTCGGCTCCCCCGTCGCCGTGCAGAGCTCCTTGAAGAGCTCGCGGTCCTCGGCGCGCTCGATCGCGTCGAAGCCGGTGCCGAGGATTTCGCACCTGCACTCCCCCAGCACCCCCTTTTTGGCGAGCTGCATGGCGAGGTTGAGCCCCGTCTGGCCGCCGAGGGTCGGCAGGAGCGCGTCGGGGCGCTCCTTGCGGATGATGCGCGCCACGAATTCCAGCGTGAGCGGCTCGATGTAGACGCGGTCGGCGACGTCGGTGTCGGTCATGATCGTCGCCGGGTTGGAATTGACGAGCACGACGGTGTAGCCCGCCTCCCGCAGCGCGAGGCAGGCCTGGGTACCCGAGTAGTCAAACTCGGCCGCCTGGCCGATGACGATCGGCCCCGAGCCGATTACGAGAATTTTGCGGATATCAGTACGCTTCGGCATCCCGGTCCCCCCTCTCTGCCAAAAACGCCTCGATCGAGGCGATGAACTTGTCGAACAGGTAGGCCGAATCCTGCGGGCCGGGCGCGCTCTCGGGGTGGTACTGCACCGAGAAGATGCGCTGGGCCGCGTTTTCCAGCCCCTCGACCGTACCGTCGAGCAGGTTTTGGTGCGTCACCGTAAGGCCGGTCCCCGAAAGGCTCTCCGGGTCGACCGCGAACGAGTGGTTCTGGCTCGTGATCTCGATCCTGCCGGTCAGCAGATTTTTAACCGGGTGGTTGCCGCCGCGGTGGCCGAATTTGAGCTGATAGGTGCGCGCGCCGTTCGCAAGCGCGATGAGCTGGTGGCCGAGGCAGATGCCGAAGATGGGCAGCCTGCCCTGGAGCGCCCGCACGAGCGCGGCGGCCTCGGGGACGTCCCGCGGGTCGCCCGGCCCGTTCGAGAGGAAGAGCCCGTCCGGTTCCATCGCCAGCACCGCTTTGGCGGGGGTATCGTAAGGCACGACCGTCACGTCGCAGCCGCGCGCCGCCAGCGAGCGGACGATGTTGTGCTTGACGCCGCAGTCGACCGCCACGACGGAATAGCGCGCGTTGGCGGTGCGGCAGCGCCAGGGCTTTTTGCAGCTCACCCGCGCGACTTGGTCGCGCGGGACGGGCGTGCCGGCCAGCTGTTCAAGCGCCGCCGCGTCGGGCGTGTCAGCGTCCGTCAGCAGCGCGCGCATGCTCCCCTCGCTGCGGAGCATCCGGGTAATCGCCCGGGTGTCCGGCCCCGCGATGCCGGGGACGCCGTACTCCTCCATCACCTCCGAAAGGGTCCGCGCCGCGCGGAAGTTGGAGAGGCTGTCGTTATATTCCCGCACGATGAAGCCGCCGATGCGCGGCGTCTTCGTCTCGTAATCGTCCGCCGCGAGCCCGTAGTTGCCGATCAGCGGATAGGTCATGCAGACAAACTGCCCGCAGTAGGACGGGTCGGAGAAGATCTCCTGATACCCGACCATCGAGGTGTTGAAAACAGCCTCGCACACCGCGTCGGCATCCGCGCCGAACCCCTCGCCCGCGAATACCCGGCCGTTTTCAAACACCAGCTTCTTCCGTGGTCTTTCCATCCTGTCACCCCTCTGTCTGAATTCCCGGCCAGCGCCGGTAGACCTCTTTTCCGCGGTAGAGCGTGAGCGCCGGCCAGCCCCGCAGCGTCCGCCCCGCGAAGGGGGTCGCCCTGCCGCGGCTCAAAAACCGCTCCGGCTCCACCTTTCGCGCCGTCCGCAGGTCCAGCACCGTGAGGGAGGCCTCCTCCCCCGGCGCGAGCGTCCGCCGCTCCCCCAAAATTTCCTGCGGCCCCGCCGTCAACAGCTTCAGCAGCCGCCCGAGCGGCAGTAGCCCCGGCTCCGTCAGCCCGGTGTAGAGCGCCGGGAACGCCGTCTCGAGGCCCACGACCCCAAAGAGGCTCCCCCGGAAGCCGCCCGACTTCTCCTCCGCCGTGTGCGGCGCGTGGTCGGTGGCGATTGCCGTGATCGTGCCGTCGAGCAGCGCCTCGACGAGCGCGGCGCGGTCGTCCGCCGCGCGCAGCGGCGGGTTCATCTTGAACCTCCCCTCGTCCGCCGGGATCTCCCCGTCGCAGAGGAGCAGGTTGTGGGGCGCCGCCTCGCAGGTGACCGGCAGGCCGCGTTTTCGCGCCTTGCGCACCAGCGCGGCCCCCTCCTTCGTCGAGAGGTGGCAGATGTGCAGGCGGCACCCCGTTTCGGCGGCAAGCCGGATGTCCCGCGCGATCTCCGCGTATTCGCTCTCCGACGGGATGCCCGGGAAGCCCTGTGCCCGCGCGAACGCCCCGTCGTGGCAGCAGCCGCCCGCCGGGATGAGGGCTTCCACCTCGCAGTGGGCGGCGACAAAGCTCCCCGCCGCCGCGACACGCTCCATCGCCGCGCGCATCGTTTCCTCCGACCGCACCCCGCGCCCGTCGTCCGAAAAACCGGCGACGTGCGGGGCAAGCGCGGCGACTTCGGAGAGCGCCTCCCCCCGCCGCCCGCGGGTGATTGCCGCGTAGGGAACCGCGCGCACCCGCGCGTCCCGCGCAATCCGGCGCGCCTGCGGCAGAAGACGCGCCGGACTGTCGGGCACGGGTGAGACGTTGGGCATCGCGCATACCGTCGTGAACCCGCCCGCGGCGGCCGCCGCGGTGCCCGAGGCGACCGTCTCCTTGTGGGAGAAGCCGGGCTCGCGCAGGTGGACGTGCAGGTCGGTAAAGCCCGGCGATACCACACAGCCGGAGGCGTCGAACACCCGCGCGCCCGGCGCCTGCGGGAGGCCCTCCCCGACCGCCGCGATCCGGTCCCCCTCGACGAGCAGGTCGGCACGTTCCAGCCTGCCCTCCCTGAAGACGCGCCCGTTTTGGATGAGCAGCGCCATCAGCTCTCGAGTGCGCGCACCAGCGCGGCCATGCGCACGAAGGCGCCGTTTTCCATCTGCTTGAAGATGCGGCTGCGGCGGCACTCGACCACCTCGTCCGCGACCTCGACCCCCCGGTTGACCGGCGCGGGGTGCATGATGATCGCGCCCTTCTTCATCGAGGCGGCGCGTTTGGCCGAAAGCCCGTACTCCCTGTGGTAGCGCGCGGGATCGAAGGGGGTGCCGTCGGGGTGGCGTTCCCGCTGCACCCGCAGCATCATGACCACGTCGCTCGTGGCGACCGCCTCGTCGAACGGCTCGTAGGGGTAGCGGTCCTCCATGTATTCCTTCGGGCCGCTCATCACGACCTCCATCCCCAGGCGTGTCATGATGTCATAGTTGGTGTGCGCCACCCGCGAGTGGGCGATGTCCCCTGCGATGACCGCCTTGAGCCCCTCGAAGCCGCCGAATTCCTGCCGGATCGTCAGCAGATCGAGGAGGCTCTGGGTTGGATGGCTTCCGGTGCCGTCGCCGCCGTTTAAGATCGCGGCGCGGACATGCCCGACGAGGTCGTTGTAGTATTCGTTCTCGCTGTGGCGGATGACCAGCGCGTTCACGCCGAACGAGTCGAAGGTCTTGACCGTGTCGTAGAAGCTCTCGTTTTTCTGGAGCGACGAGGTCTCCGGGACAAAAGAAATGACCCGCATATTCAGTCTCTCTTCCGCCGTCTGGAAGGAATACTGAGTGCGGGTCGAATTCTCAAAAAATAAATTGGCAACAATAGCGCCGCTGCAATCGGGAAGCGGGCCCCCGTCCCGGTAATGCTGCGCCAGGTCGAGAAGATCATTGATTTCCCCAATGGAAAGCTGCTGCAAATCGAGCAGATGCGTCGCCATACTCGAAAACCTCCACCTCCGGTCCCCTGCATCCGAAAGGTCCCGGACAAATTTTTTCTATTATATCATTGGATTCCCCCTTTCACAAGTCAAATTTATCCACAAACTTTTTCAATTTTTATGCCTTCTATTTGTGATTACACAATAATTACACGAAAAAACTTCACAAATGACAGAGCGGCATCAAAAAGCCCCGCCGAATGGCGGGGCTCTTTCATCAGGTGGTTACCGGCTCGGTCTCGCAGCAGGTCAGCAGGAACGCGCGCCGCTCCCCCGACCACGCGACCTCCTCCATGCGGGCGGAAAATCGCTTCCTGAGCAGGGGGCTGTACACCTCGGCGCCCGCGGGGGAACCCTCCAGCAGCACGGGGCAGCCGGTGCAGGGCTCCGGGCTCCCGAACAGCGCCATATGGCACCGCTCCCCGACACGCAGGCCGGGAAGAAGCGCCCGCGCCCGCGCGTTGGCGTAAAGGATCTCGAAGCTGTCCCGGTCGACGACGAATACCCATGAATCCCGGTGGTTGAGGACCGCCTCCAGGCTGCCGACCAGCCGGTTCGCACGGCTCTGCGCCCGCTTTTTGAGCAGGAAGGCGCTTACGATCTCGGAGACGAAGGTGAGGGTGTCGACCTGCTTCTGCGTCCACAGGCGGTTGCTGCGGCACTCGTCGAAGCCGAGCCCGCCGTGCAGCTCCGCGCCGTCGTGGATGGCGCACTGGAGGGCGGAGCGCACCCCCCGCCGCTCCATCAGCTCACGCACGGGACCGGGCAGCAGCGAGATGTCGCGGCAGTAGAAGACGCCCGTCTCGCGGAGCATGTCGAACTGGCGGGAAAAATCCCCGCAGGCGAACGTCTCGCCGGCCGTTTCGCCGAATTTTTCGCGGGCCTCCTCGCGGCACCACTCGAAGGTGTTGCGGAAGCTGCACCCGTCCTCCGAAATCTCGAAGAGATAGGCGCGGCAGACGTCGAACTGCCGCCCGACAATCTCGAGGATCAGCGGGATCGCCGCCTCCACGTCGGCCGCCCGGTAGAGCACGTGGAACACATATTCCGCGAGCCGGTCGTCCATGACGCCGGCGTTGCGGTCGGAATCGATCGGCGCGCCCACCGAGGTCCTCGGCATCAGCCGCACGCTGTCCCTCCGTCCCCTGACCGACGCTTCCGAATGGAAGGCATAGCCGTTCTTTCCCCGTTCCTTCGCACGGTAGAGCGCCCGGTCCGCGTTGCAGAAAAGGGTGTTGAAATCCGCGCCGTCCTGGGGATAGAGCGCGATCCCGACGCTGCAGGAGAGGTTCTCCCCCGCCGCTTCCTTCCGGCTCAGGTCGCTGAAGACCTTCAGGATGTCCTCCGCCTTGCGCGAGACGATCCCGGCGTCGCGGATGCCGCGCATCAGCACGCAGAACTCGTCGCCGCCCACGCGGCCGACCACGTCGCCCGAACGGAACATCTTCTTGAGCGCGCTGGCCGCGTCGGAGAGCATCGCGTCGCCGCTCAGGTGGCCGTAGAGGTCGTTGACGAGCTTGAAATTGTCCACGTCGATGATCATCAGGGCGGAACTCGTCTCCCCCGCGTCCTCCGCGAGGTATTTTTCCACCAGCGTCTGGGTCGTGCCCTTGTTGTAGAGCCCCGTCAGCGCGTCCCGCTCCGCCTTCTCCTGGAGCTTCTGGGTCCTGCGCTTCTCCCGGTCGATGTCGATGATCACCCCGACCGCCTTTGCGGGGCGGCCGTTCTCGTCCACCTGAAGGGTAGCGCGGATCCGGCACCAGATATAATTCCCCGCGGCGTCCGCGATGCGGAACTCCGTCTCGCTGTAGGGGGTCCCCTCCCGGACGTTGCGCACCAGCAGGCAGAATCGCTCGGTGTCGTCCGGATGCAGGTGGGAGCCCCCGGCGATCGCGACGCTTGCGTTTTCCTTCAGCGCGTGGTAGCCGAATTTTTTGTGGTAGTTGGAGGAACAGCTGAGATAGTCCCGGCTGATGTCCCATTCAAAAATGATGTCGGTCGTCTGGTCCATGATGATCTGGTGACGCTCGAGGCTCAGGCGCAGCTCCTCCTGCGCCTTCTTGGTGCGGGTGATGTCGATGAGGATGCAGTAAAACCATTTCCGGCCGCGCTCGTCCTCCACCAGCTGTCCCCGGTCGAGCACCCACACCAGCCGCCCGTCCTTGCAGCGCACCCGGTATTCGATCTCCTTGGTATTGCTCTTCGCAAGCTGCCGGAGCGCCGTCTCCCAGACGCCGCGCAGGTCCTTTTCATAGATCATCCCGGCGAAATTGTTATGGAACCGGGTTTGCAGCTCCTCCGCCGTATAGCCGAACATCGAGAGGAACCCCTCGCTGTACTGGATCAGCTTGAGGGTCTCGCCGTATTCGCAGCAGATGACGCCGCCCGGGATATTGTTGGTCAGCGCGTTGAGGTCGCGGTTCATCTCCTCCAGCTCGGCGGTGCGCTCGTTGAGCATCCGGCGGAGACGGCCGGTCCCCTCCTCCGAGACGGTGTGCGGGAAGAATTCCCCTTCGAGCTGTTCGCTGCTCGGCGTCGACAGGTGCAGCTGGCGCAGCTTCAGGCCGTCCGCCTCCCGGCGGCAGATGCAGGACACCCGCAGCAGCAGATCGGGCTGCCCGGCGGGCATGTCCTTCTCCCGCAGGCAGATCTCCCCCGTGACAAGGCAGAGCTCCTCCGTAAGGGCGGCGGCCTCGTAGCCGTCCTCCTCGAGGGAAAAGGAGCCGTGGAACACGCGCCGTTCCATCTCCAGCATCTTTCGCGCTTCGCGGATGCCGCGGCAGCCGTCCTGGCGGCCGGTGCCGATCCATTCCACGTCGTCCGTCATCCGCGCGAGCACGCCCTCGAGATCGCGTTCTGCAAAGTACATCCTCGAAAGGAGGGCGACAAAACGCAGGGAATCCTGTTCCAGCTGGTTCATGCTCTCCTTCTTTCCGGCCGTCTGCGGGCCTGTGATCGTTTTGTGATTCGTAATTATTATTTTATCCCATATATTTCTAAAAAACAAGTGGATTTGCTATACAGTTCCCACAGAAGTAAACAAAGAAAATCTAAGATTTCCAGTATTTTTGCCCCGGGCAGTCACAAAAAGGGCGGGGCCCGCCTTCCGGCGGGCCCCGCCCTTTTCCGCTTCCAGAGTTATCTTTCCTGTTGCCCGTAGTAGGCGTGCGCGCCGTGCTTGCGCAGGTAGTGCCTGTCCAGCAGCACCCGCTGCATGGGCTCGAGGGTGTTCCCTGAGAGCGCCTTGCAGTGCCAGGCCATCATGGCGACCTCCTCGAGCACGACGGCGTTGTGCACCGCCTCCATCGGGTCCTTCCCCCACGCGAAGGGGCCGTGGCTGTGGACCAGCACGCCGGGGACCGCCGCGGGGTCGAGCCCCGCGAACCGCTCGACGATGACCGCGCCCGTCTCCCTTTCATACGCCCCGGCGATCTCCTCCGCCGTCATCCGGCGGGTGCAGGGAATCTCCCCGTAGAAGTAGTCGGCATGGGTGGTGCCGTAGGCGGGGACGCCCATCCCCGCCTGGGCGAAGATGGTCGCCCACCGGCTGTGGGTGTGCACCACTCCCCCAAGTCCGGGGAACGCCCGGTAGAGCTCCAGATGGGTCGGCGTGTCGGAGGAGGGGTTGAGCGTCCCCTCCACGCGTTCGCCCGTCCCGAGCGAAACAACCACCATGTCTTCCGGACGCATCGCCTCGTACTCGACGCCCGACGGCTTAATCACCACGAGCCCCTTTTCCCGGTCGACGCCCGAGACGTTCCCCCAGGTGAAGGTCACGAGCCCGTGGGCGGGCAGCCGCATGTTCGCCCGCCAGACCTCCTGTTTCAGCGCTTCCAGCATGTCTTTATCCCCCTCAACAGTCCCCGCACCGCTCAAACTGGCGGCGCAGGAACCGGTTGTTTTCCAGAAGCCGGGCCTTCCAGTCCGGTTCCCCCGTATACCAGAATTCGGCCGTAAAGGCGCGCACCCCGAGATCGAGCGCCCTTCGCACCGCGCCGGGGAAATCCACATGTCCGGTCCCGTAGGGGACCTCGCGGTAGACGCCCGGGCGCGTCTCCTTGAGATGCATCGCCGCGATGTGCCCGCCCGCGCTGGCGAGGTCGTCGAGCACGTCGGTGCGGTAGAGCTTCGCCGCGTTGGTCATGTTGCCGATGTCGGGATAGACGGACAGATAGGGCGAACCGATCTGCGCGACGTAGCGCATCGCCTTTTCGCAGGTGTCCATAAAGGGCGTCTCCATCGTCTCGAAACCGAGCTGCACCTTGTGCGCGGCGGCAAAGTGCACCGCCCGGCGCAGGTTCCGGAGAAAGTTCTCCCGCGTGCGCGCGTTCGATTCGCGGTAGTATTCGTCGTATCCGGCCAGCTGGATGAGCCGCACCCCGACCGCTTCGGCCAGCAGCACCGCCCCCTCGAAAATTTCCATGCCGCGCCCGGCTGTTTCGGGGTCCTCGCTGCCCAGCGGGTATCGGCGGTGGGCGCTCAGGCACATCGTCGCCACCGGGCAGCCGGCGCGGGCGGCGCTCTCCACGAGGCGCAGCCGCTCCTCTTCGCCCCAGTCCAGCCGGGCGAGCTTCTCATCCGTCTCATCGATGCTGATTTCGAGACAGTCGTAACCGGCCTCACGCGCAGCCGCCAGCTTTTCGGGGAGGGACAGGCTCCCGGGCATCGACTTCTCGTAGAGTCCCAGCGTGTACCCGTCCATCACAGGCACCCCCAGACCGGCTCGAGCGCCTGCGCGACCTTCCGGTAGGCGCGGCGCTTCTCCCGGTAGGCCGCCGTCTTTTCCAGATCGGATTCCACCCGTTCCCTGACCCGCACCATGCCGTCGGCCGCCGCCCGCAGGTCGGGATAATCGCCCGCCATCACGGCCGCGGCCATCGCGCAGCCGAGCGCGCCGAGTTCGGCGGTGTCGATCACCTCGACCGGCAGGCCGGTGACGTCCGCGAACAAACGCACCCACAGCGGGGATTTCGCCGCCCCGCCCGCGAGACGGATGGCGTCCGGACGGGGGCGGTTGGCCAGCAGCCGGTCAATGTGGTCCATGTGGCAGAAGACGATTCCCTCGAGCACCGCGCGGATGATCTGCCCCTTGGTGTGGGAGCTGTCCATGCCCACCAGCGCCGCCCGGGCCCGGGGATCAAAGTTGGAGCCGAACAGGTAGGGCAGGAAAACGATCCTTTCCCCGCCGTCCGGCGCCTCCGCCGCGAGCCGGTCGGCGTATTGGTAGACCGACAGGCCCGCGGCCGCTGCCTCTTCGCGCAGCTCCTGCAAAAACATTCTGGTAAACCACTCGTGATTTCCCGCCGAGGTGGGGCTGCTCTCTTCCACAAGATAATATCCCGGCAAACAGAATATCGAATTCATCAGCACCGAGCCGTTTTTGACCGGCTCGCGCGCGACGTATTCATTGATGCCCCAGGTTCCCGCGATCACGCAGAGGTTTTTTTCATCGGTGACGTCCATGGCGACGGCGCAGGCGTCGATGTCGAACATGCCGCCCGCGACCGGCGTGCCCTCCTTAAGCCCGGTGAGGCGCGCGGTCTCCGCCGTGACGCGCCCGCAGCGGTCGCACGAGCGGCGAAGGGGCGGCAGGCGGTCGAAAA
This sequence comes from Anaerotruncus massiliensis (ex Togo et al. 2026), assembly GCF_030825285.1. Taxonomy (NCBI): domain Bacteria; kingdom Bacillati; phylum Bacillota; class Clostridia; order Eubacteriales; family Oscillospiraceae; genus Anaerotruncus; species Anaerotruncus massiliensis (ex Togo et al. 2026). Next base: position 31,436 of record NZ_JAPJQF010000004.1, on the reverse strand, counting down.
GCTCCTCCAGCCCAAACAGGGCGAGCAGCTCGCGGTCGTAGCCGCAGGCGTCGAGGTTGACGAGGTTGGCGCCCGAAAAATCGGTGAGCTCGGCGTATGCCTCCCCCGTCAGGCGAAAGCGTATGTAATCCTTGACCGAAAAGATCCATCGAATGTTGTCAAGCAGTTCCGGCCGGTGGTCCTTCATCCAGGCGAGCAGGCTGACCTGCTGGCTGGCGAGCACCTGTTGGTAGGTCTTTCGGAAGGCGCGGTCCGCCGTCCCGTCCTCCCGCCACCGCCGCGGGTATTCCCACGCGCGCGTGTCGGTCGAGACGATGCCCGGACAGACGGGGCGGTCATCCCTCCCCCAGAGGTAAAGCCCCTTGCCGTGCCCGGTGCAGGAGATCCCCGCAATCCGCGCGGCGGGCACGCCGCTCTCCTCCGCCACGCGGCGGATGCAGCGGCAGTTGGCGGCGTAAAGCGCCTCCATGTCCCGCTCGGTAAAGCCCGGCGCGGGGGTCAGCAGGGGGACGCTTTCGGACGCCTGCGCGACCTCATGCCCCGCCGCGTCAAAGAGGACCGCCTTGGTGAGCGTTCCCCCGTTGTCAATTCCCAGATAAAAGCGCTGTTCCATTGGTTTCTCCTTCCCTGCGGGTCAGGTTTTCTTGTACTCGAAGAACTTGCCCTCCGCACGGGGCGCCTGCGACGACTTGGAGAAGACGACGAGCGCCAGCATCGTCACGACGTAGGGGAAGACCTTGAGGGCCAGCGGCGGCACGCTTGCGAAGGAGGGCAGCAGCATGGAGATCTGCGCCATCGTCACCGCAAAGCCGAAGAAGAGGGTGGCCGCCAGGATGCGGAAGGGCTTCCACTGGCCGAAGATGAGCCCCGCGAGCGCGAGGAAGCCGAGTCCGTCGACCGAGCCGTTGCACTGGCCGGCGGTCGTCACCGTGTAGATCGCGCCGCCCAGCCCCGCGCAGGCGCCCGACAGCAGCACGCCCGCGTAGCGGATGCGCGCGACGCTGATGCCCGCGGCGTCGGCCGCCTCGGGGAATTCGCCGCAGGAGCGCAGCCGAAGTCCGAAGGGGGTGCGCTCGATGACGAACCAGCTGACGATCAGGATCGCCAGCACGAACCAGGTGGTCGGGTAGGTGTCGGTCAGAAAGAGCTTGCCGACCACGGGGATGTCCTTGAGCACCGGAATGTCCACGCGGGTCATGCTGTTGACGACGATGTTGCCGGTGCCGACGAACCGCCGCGAGATGTAGAGCACGAGCGCGCCAGCCATCAGGTTGATGGCCGTTCCGCTGATCGTCTGGTCGGCGTTGAGGTTGATGCTCGCAAAGGCGTGCAGCACCGAAAAGAGGGTGCCCGCCAGCATCGCGAGCAGGATGCCCAGCCAGGCGGCGCGCGCGTTGCCCATGATCGGCCCGAAGTAGTAGACCGAAACGCCGCCGACGAAGGATCCGATGACCATCAGCCCCTCGAGGCCGATGTTGATGATGCCGCTGCGCTCGGAGAAGAGGCCGCCCAGCGCCGTGATGAGGATGGGGACGGTATAGCCCACCGCGTAGGGGGCCATCTGTTCAATGGTGTTCCACATGTTCCCCGCTCCCTTCCGATTTGGACGGGCGTTTGCGCCCGAAGAATTTTTTGATCCGGTCGAGGTTCATCTCGATCAGCTTGCTGGTCGCCGCGAAGTAGATGACCGTGGCGATGATCGTGTCGGCAATCTCGGGCGGGATGGGCATCATGGCGTTCATGAACCCCTTGCCCGTCTGGAGGATCGCGAAGAAGATCGCGGCAAAGACAACTCCCACCGGCGCGCAGTTGGCCAGCAGCGCGACCGCGATGCCGTCAAAGCCCTGGGAGGGCATGACGCCGATGCGCATGTTGGAGAGGTAGCCGCAGTAGAAGGTGAGCCCCGCCAGCCCGGAAAGCGCGCCCGAGATGACCATCGCGAGCACCGCGTTCTTCTGGACGTTGATGCCGCCGTATTCGGCCGCGAAGCGGTTGAAGCCGACTGCTTTCATCTCATAGCCGAGCACCGTCCGGTTGAGGATGAAGATGACCAGAGCGGTGGCGATGATCGCGATGAAGATGCCGAGGTTGAGGTTGGAGCCCTTGGTCAGCAGGGTGATCGCCTCTGTTTTCAGCGAAGCGGCCGCCGGGATGACCTGTGACTCGGTATCGATCGTGGTGGATTTGAAGTGGTCGGAGATGACGATGTAGACCACCCAGTAGGCCACCCAGTTCATCATGATGCAGGAGACGACCTCGTTGACGTTGAAGCGCGCCTTGAGAAAGCCGGGGACCGCCGCCCACACCATGCCGCCGACGATCGACGCGGTGATGACGAGCGGCAGCAGCAGCGGCCGGGGCAGGCCGGCGGTGAGGGCCAGCACGTTGGCGAGCAGGCCGCCGATCAGCATCTGGCCGGGCGCGCCGATGTTGAAGAGCCCGGTCTTGAAGGCGAAGGTGACCGAAAGGCCGGTCAGCATGAGCGGCACCGCGTAGGCGATCGTGTTGCAGATGCGGGTGACGCTCTTGAGCCCTCCCTGAAAGAGGTAGGAAAACCCGGTCAGCGGGTTCGCGCCGCTCGAAAGCATGAGCAGGGCGCCCGCGACGAACCCGAGCAGGATCGAGATGACCGAAACGAGGATCTTCATCCCGCTCTTCTGTCTGGAGCTAGCGTTCAACGCCGCCACCGTCCTTTCCCACGCCGGCCATCATCAGGCCGACCTCGTTTTCATCGGTATCCTTCGCGAGCACTTCGCCGATCACCTGCCCGGCGTTGATCGCGACGATCCGGTCGGAAAGCTGGAGCACCTCGTCAAGCTCCAGCGAGACGAGCAGGACCGCCCGCCCGAGGTTGCGCTGTTCGACGATGCGCTTGTGGATGTACTCGATCGACCCCACGTCGAGGCCGCGGGTCGGCTGCACGGCGATGAGCAGGACGGGCTGCTTTTCGATCTCGCGGCCGATGATCGCCTTCTGCTGGTTTCCGCCGCTGAGGCTCCCCGCCCGCGAGAGGACCCCCTCGCCCGCACGCACGTCGAAATCGTCCGCGATCCTCGCGGCGTAATCGTGGATCGCGCGCTTGTTGAGCAGGCCGTGCTTCGAGAAGGGCCGCTGGCCGTAGACCTCGAGAACCATGTTTTCCTCGACGGTGTAGTCGAGCACCAGTCCCCGCTTCTGCCGGTCCTCCGGGATGTGGGAGACGCCGCGGCGGATGCGCCGCGCGATCGTCTCGTGGGTGATCTCCTCCCCGTTCAGGAGGATTTTTCCCTTCTCCGCCCTGCGCAGCCCGGTGATCGCCTCGACCAGCTCGGACTGGCCGTTGCCGTCCACGCCCGCGATGCCGACAATCTCCCCGCCGCGCACGGTGAGGGAGAAGTCGCGCAGGCCGAGGCTCCCGTGGCTGTTCTTGACCGACAGGTCCTCTATCTGCAAAACCGGGTCTCCCGGCGTCTTTTCCTCTTTATCGATCACAAAGGAGATCTCGTGCCCGACCATCATCTCCGCCATCTCCTGTTCGCTCGTGGCGGCGACGTCGACCGTTGCGATGTGGCGGCCGCGGCGGATGATCGTGCAACGGTCCGCGACCTCCTTGATCTCCTTGAGCTTGTGGGTGATCAGGATGATCGATTTGCCCTCGCTGATGAGGTTTTTCATGATCGCGATGAGCTCCCGGATCTCCATCGGGGTGAGCACCGCGGTGGGTTCGTCAAAAATCAGCACCTCGGCGTCGCGGTAGAGCATCTTGAGGATCTCCACCCGCTGCTGCATACCGACCGAGATCTCCTCGATCTTCGCGTTGGGGTCCACCTCCAGACCGTACTGCCGGGAGAGCTCCGCGATCCGCGCGGCGGCGGATTTGAGGTCCATCGTAACGCCCCTGCGCGGCTCCAGGCCGAGGACGATGTTCTCGGTCACGGTGAAGTTATGGACCAGCTTGAAGTGCTGGTGCACCATGCCGATGCCCAGCTCGTTGGCGACGTTGGGGTTGGTGATCTGGACCTCTTTGCCCTTCACCAGGATCTGCCCCTCATCCGCCCGGTACAGCCCGAACAGGATGCTCATGAGCGTGCTTTTGCCCGCGCCGTTTTCTCCCAGCAGCGCGTGCACCTCGCCCTTTTTCAGCTGTAATGTGATGTGGTCGTTCGCGCGCAGCCCCGGGAAATCCTTCACGATGTCGCGCATTTCCACGACGTATTCCGCCATCACGGGTTCCCTCCTCCCAAATAAGGGCGGGGCGGCGGAAAGCCGCCCCGCCCGTCCGTGGTCTTGGTGTGCCGGTCTTTTAGTTGTACGCGGAGACGTCGGTCGGCTCGGCCGAAACGACGATCTCGCCGGTCTTGATCTTCTCGAGGACGGCGTCCGCCTCCTTCTGGACCTCGTCGGAGAGGTTGGGGTTGGTCTCGGGGATGCCGACGCCGCCGTTCTTGGCGTCAAAGATGATCTGCTGGCCGCCGACGAATTCGCCGTCCAGCTCCGCCTTGATCATGTCGTAGGTGGAGTTGGCCAGGTTCTTCATGGTGGAGGTCAGCGTGACGGAGCGGCCGTCCTCAAGCAGGCCGTCCTCGTACTGGTCGACGTCGCAGCCGACGACCCAGACCTCCTCGCCCTTTTCGGCGCGGGCCTTGGCCTCGTTGAAGCCGCCGAGCGCGGTGGTGCCGCAGGCGCAGTAGACGAGGTTGCAGCCGGAGTTGAAGAGCTGTGCGGTGATCTGCTGGCCGAGGGCCGCGTCGCTGAAGGAGCCGGACCAGACAAAGTTTTCTTCCTTCATCTTGATGTTTGTGCCGAAGTTCTCGTTGGCGTAGATGACGCCCTGCTGGAAGCCGGTCTTGAAGAGCTTCGTCGGGGGAATCTCCTGGCCGAAGAGGGCGCCGAACTCGCCTTCCTTGAGCTGGAGGGCGCAGGCGAAGCCCGCAACAAAGCCGGACTCCTGGGCGGCGTAGTCGATGGCAGCGGTGTTCGCGGCGATCTCGGGCGCCTCGGCGCCGTCGTCCTGCGGGGCGCTGTCGAGGATGACGAATTTGCAGTCGGGATAGATTTTCTGGGCGTCAAAGATCGCCTTGGAGAAGGTGTAGCCCGGGGTGATGATCATGCGGAAGCCCGCGTCGTAGAGGTTCGCAATCTCCTGCAGGAAGCCCGCGGCGGACTGGTCGGCCGCGATGAGGTACTTGGTCTCGATGCCGAAATCCTCGGCCGCGCGGGTGATGCCCGCCCAGGTCGCCTGGTTGAAGGACTTGTCGTCGATCGTCTTGGCGTTGCAGACCATGCCGACCTTGAGCGCGGGCTTATCGGCGGGCTGCTCCGCGGGCGCCTCGGACTGCGCCGCGGAATCGGCGGGGGTCGAGGGGGTTTCGCTTCCCTGCTGGGAGCCGCAGCCGGCCAGCATGGACATGCCGATACAGATTGCCAGGACTGTTGCAAGAATCTTTTTCATCTTTTTTCCTCCCTGAAACGGTTGTTATTTAAGCAAACAGCTTGAACAGGCGTTCCTTATAGAGCTTGCTGTTTACCTGCTGACAGATTTTGGCGTTGCTCTCCCGGTGGAGCTGGCGCTGCTTGTCGATCGAGAAGTACCCGTAGGTCATCTCCGCCTTCGTCTCGATGTCGCAGTAGGCGTCATAGACCGGGCCCATGACCTCGGGATAGACGACCGCCATCATGATGACGCTGTCGATCACGCCGTAGCTTTCGTCGCCGTATTTCTTCTTTTCATAGGCGCGCAGGCCGGCGGTGCAGTCGACACAGAAATCCGCGACGCGGCTGTGCAGGCCGCGCAGGTATGCGATGTCGCCGGGAGTGATCGCCGTGTCGCCCCGGCAGACGTCCCACGTCACCCAGGTCGCGTCCATGCCCGAATCGAGCACGATCTTGGCCGCCTCGGCGTCGACATAGACGTTGAATTCGGCGGCGGGGGTCGCGTTGCCCTGGTCCATGCCCGTCGCGCCCATGATGTAGACCCTTTTGACGTTTTCGGCGATACGCGGCTCCTTGAGGTACGCCATCGCCAGGTTGGTCAGCGGGCCGAGGGTGACGATCTCGATCTCGCCGGGATTCTGCATCACCGTGTCGATGATCGCGTCCATCGCGTGGCCCTTCGCCTCCGAAAGCGGCGGGTAGGGCAGGTTGAGGTCGCTCAGCCCGTCCTTGCCGTGCACGTAGTCGGCGGTGAAGAGCTTGGGCCGCACCAGCGGCCGGGCCATGCCCCGGTAGACGGGCGGCGCGTAGGTGCCCGCCACGTCGACGGCGATCAGCGCGTTCTTGACGCACAGGTCGAGCGGCACGTTGCCGCAGACGACGGTGATCGCCTCCACCTTGACCTCGTCCACCGCGCGTAGCGCGGCGATGAGCGCCCAGACGTCGTCCGAGCCGGTATCGGTGTCGATTAGAAGCCTTCTCATAGTGTTCCTCCTTTGTTCTGCCGCTCAGCGCCTGCCGAGCACCTCCCGCTCGTAGCGCTTGACCTCGTCGAGCCACTGCGCGCCGACCGGTTTTTCCTTCGTCATGCAGTAATAGTCCCACACCGCGGAGAAGGGCATCGACTTGGTCTCCTCCCACAGCGCCAAGCGGCTGGTGAAGTCCCCCTCCAGCTCGGCGCGCTTGATCGCGCCGATCGGGTCGAGCGCCGCCTTCAGAAGCGCCTTGCGGGTGTTGCGCATCGCGATCGCCCAGCAGGCGATCCGGTTGATCGACGCGTCGAAATAGTCCTGCCCGATGAAGACGCGGTCCTCGTAGCCGTTGTGGATGACCGCGTTCATGATCCGCTGGAGCTCGTCGTCCCACAGTACGACGTGGTCGCTGTCCCAGCGCACCCCCCTGCTCAGGTGGAGCAGGACGCTGTCCAGGAACTGGAGCACCGCGCTGATCTTGTCGCTGATATACTCGGTGGGATGGAAGTGGCCCGCGTCGAGGCAGTAGATCTTGCCGCGCGTGATCGCGTAGCCGAGGGAAAACTCATGGCTGGCGGCGGTGTAGCTCTCCACCCCCATGCCGAACAGCTTGCTCTCGACCGACTCCCGCACATACCGCACGTCGAGCGGGCGCTCAAAGATCTCGTCGAGCGCGGAGACCATCCGCTCCCGCAGCAGCTTGGTGTCGGCCGGGAGATCCTTGTAGCCGTCCGGCATCCAGTAGTTGACCACGCAGGTCTGCCCGAGCCTGCGGCCGAATTCCTCGCCGATCTCCCGGCAGCGCCTGCCGTGCTCGATCCAGAATTCCCGGACGCCCGGGTTGCCGCTCGTCAGCGAGAGGTTGCCGTCCATCCTCGGGTGGGAGAAGAAGGTGGGGTTGAAGTCGAAGCCGAGCCCGCGCTCCTCTCCCCACGAGAGCCAGCCCTCGAACTGCTCCGCCGTGTAGGCGTCGCGGTCGAGCTTTTTGCCGCCGAGCTCGGCGTGGCAGGCATGCAGGCTGAGCTTCACCTTCCCGGGGATGAGGCGCAGCGCCTCGTCGATGTCCGCGCGCAGCTCGTCCGGCGTGGCGGCGCGCCCGGGATAATTGCCCGTCGCCGCGATGCCGCCGGTCAGCTCGCCGATGCCGTCGAAGCCGATCAGGTCGTCCCCCTGCCAGCTGTGCATCGACACGGGGATCCGGTCGGCCAGCTCGATCGCGCGGTCGACGTCGACGCCCGCCCGGCCGTAGATATCTTTTGCATATTGGTAGCCTTTTACTATGGTTGCTTCGTCCATTGTGACCCTCCTGGTTTCCGGCGGGATTCCCCCGTCCGGAGTGCTGCCCATGCAGCGGTTTTTGCATCCGTGTTTTATTAAAAAATATCGCATAATTTACTAAATATCAAGCGAATGTCAATACATTCTCCTTTTTACACAAAATATTATGCAAAAATCCGGGGATTACCACGATTTATCTGTATGAAATTTCCATCTCTCAGCTAAACTTTAAATAATTTAATAAAATCACTTGTTTTTTTGAACGAATCTGATATAGTATAAATAGAATCCACAAAAGTTTTGAACAGAGGAGAGGTGTCCTTGTGAATCTGAAGGAGATCGCCAAAGCGGCAAAGGTATCCCCGTCCACCGTCTCGCTTGTCCTCAACGACAAGGGAGGCGTCAGTCCCAGGACGCGGGAGCACGTTGCCACCCTCCTCTGTGAAAACGGGTACAACATCAACCACCACAAGCCGGAGGTGCAGCAGAAGAGCATCCGGTTTTTGAAGTACAGCCGCCACTCCCACCTCGTCAACGGCAACGCGGGCTTCGTCTCCGCGATCATCGACGCGGTCGAAAAGGAGACCCGCCTGCTCGGCTACAACCTCGTGATGACCGTGTTCGGCGAGAACAACATCAGCGAGGTCTTCGACCTTGTGCGCAACCAGCCGCTCTGCGGCATCATCCTGCTCGCAACCGAGATGGAGGAGGCGGACTACGCCTACCTGCACGACATCCCCGTGCCCATCGTCGTGGTGGACAACTATATGGACTTCCACAGCTTCAACTGCGTGGATATGAACAATACCGAGTCCACCTTCGCCGCCGTGCGGCACCTCGCCGGACTCGGGCACCCGCGCATCGGCTACCTCTATAATAAAATGCCCAGCAGCAACTGCCGCGCGCGCCGCGCGGCCTACGAGGCGGCGCTTCGCAGCCTCGGCATCCCCTACGACCCGGCGCTTGTCTACCCGATGCACCCCACCCTTTCGGGCTCCTATGAGGACACCCTCAACATGCTGCGGCAGGGCGTTTCCTTCCCCTCGGCGCTGGTGGCCACCAACGACAGCATCGCCATCGGCGCGGTCAAAGCGTTCAAGGAATCCGGCATCCGTGTTCCCGGCGACGTCTCCGTCATCGGGTTTGATGATATTCCCTTCTCCGCCATCGCGGACCCGCCGCTCACCACCATGAAGGTCTCCTGCAAGGACATCGGCATGTGGGCGGTGCGGCTGCTCTGCGACCGGATCGATTACCCCGACTCCCCCGTCGCCAAAATCCAGATCGGCGCACAGCTGATCGTGCGGGAGAGCACCGGGCCCTATCGAAAAAATACGACTGATGAATGAGGTTATACTGCCATGATCCAATCCATACGGCCCGTCGGCTCCGACGCCTTCGGGCCTTACGGCAGGGTCGTCGCCGGCTACCGGTTCGACGGCCTGCTTCAGGTACTGCGTGAACACACCCCCAGGCCGTCCGACGGCACGGTCTACGTCGCCTCCGACCCACGGCTCGAGCGCCTGCCCGTCTTCGGGGAGGTGCAGGCGGGCTTCTTCGGCGGCCTGCCCGCCCAGTTCGGTTACTGCAACGGCGTGAACACCCGGCTCGCCTGCTGTGAATACCACCAGTGCAGCGAGCTGCTCGTCGCGGCGGACGACCTCGTGCTGGTCGTCGGGCCGCGCGGCGGCATTTCGGGCGGCGTCTGCGACACCGCCCGGTTCGAGGCGTTTTCCGTCCCGGCCGGCACGGCGGTCGAGCTCTACGGCACGACGCTCCACTACGCCCCCTGTTCCGCGCGCGCCGGGGAGGGGTTCCGGGCGCTTATCGCGCTCCTGCGGTTCACGAACTTCCCCCTGGCGGCGGGCGGAGACCCCTCGCTCGCGGCGGTCAACAAATGGGTGCTCGCGCATCCCGATTCCCCCGAGGCAAAGCAGGGCGCCCATATCGGACTTTCCGGCGAGATCGTCGACATTGCTCCGCTCATCGCCTGATAATTTCCCCATGTAAAAAGCGGGGGCCGCACCTTCCGGTGCGGCCCCCGCTTTTTTATATCCTATTTGTGCTGCCTGCCCGTGTGGTCGATCGTATAGGGCGGCCCGTAGACGAGCTCCCCCACCGGCGCAAAGCGGTAGCCCTGCGCGGCGAGCGTGTCGATGACCCGGCGGAGCGCCTCGGCCGTGTTGGGCTTGCCCGCGTGGAAGAGCATGATGTCCCCCGGCCCGGCGGCGCCCGTCACCCGCGCGGTGATCTCCTCCACCGACAGCCCCTTCCAGTCGAGGCTGTCGTTCGACCATTGGATCACCTCCCAGCCGAGGGCGCGCGCGGTCGAGACGACGAGGTTGTTGTAGGCCCCCGACGGCGCGCGGAAGAGGACCGGCTTCTGCCCGGTGAGCGCCTCGAGCTTGTTTCCCGACGTGTCCAGCTGCTGCGCGATCTCCTCCCGCCCCAGCTTCGTCATGTCGGGGTGGGTGTTGGAGTGGCTGCCCACCTCGTGCCCCGCCGCCGCGATCCGCCTGACCGCGTCCGGGTAGTGGTCGGCCCAGGTGCCGACAACGAAGAAGGTCGCCTTTACGCCGCGCTCGTCGAGCAGCTTCAAAATTTCGTCGATGTCGCTGTCGTCCCACGCGCAGTTGATTCCGAGGGAGAGGACCTTCTCGGGGGTCTCCACCGAATAGATCGGCAGCTCGCGCGGCGCGGCGGACACCCCCATCACATTCCCCGCCACTCCCATCAATATCAGCACCACGATCAGGATGACCAGCAGCGCGAAAAGCGTCTTCCTGGTAAACACGCCGTACATGTTACATCACCTCATGGTATGTTTATGTGCGGCGCGCCGGGTTCATTCAAAAAAAGGGGGTCGCGGCCCGCGGCCGCGCCCCCTTTTTATTATACGATTGCCTCAGCCCTGCATGAGGTAGCTTCCCGCCTCGGAGGCCGCCACCGCGCCGTCCCCGGCGGCGGTGATGATCTGGCGCAGCGCCTTGGTGCGGGTATCCCCCGCCGCGAAGACGCCCGGCAGGTTGGTGCGGGTGTCCTCCCCCGCCGCGATGTAGCCCGCCGGGTCGAGGTCGACCTGTCCCTCAAAGACCTTGTTGTCGGGCACGAGCCCGACCGCGACAAAGACGCCCTGCGCCGGAATCTCCGTCTCCGCGCCCGTCTTGACGTTTTTGACCTTCAGCGCGCCGACGACCTTGCCGCCCTCGTCGGGCAGCACCTCGACCGGCACGGTGTCGTAGTGGATGACGATGTTCTCCCTGCTCAGGAGAGAGTCGACGAGCACCTTGCCCGCGCGGAAGGCGTCCCGCCGGTGGATGAGGTGCACCTCCTCGCAGATGTTCGCGAGGTAGAGCGCGTCCTCCACGGCGGTGTTGCCGCCACCGATCACCACGGTGGTCTTTCCCTTATAGAAGCCGCCGTCGCAGGTGGCGCAGTAGGAGACGCCCCGCCCGGAGTATTCCTCCTCGCCGGGGACGCCCAGCTTGCGGCGCTTGGCGCCGTTTGCGATGATGACCGCGCCCGCCGTAATCTTCCGGCCCGACTGGGTAACCACCGACTTGACCTTGCCGGTCAGGTCGGCCGAGGCCACGCCGTCGAATTCGACCTGCGCGCCCTGCTCGAGCACCTGGTTATAGAGGTTCATCCCCAGTTCGACCCCGCTGATCTTGCCGACGGCGGGGTAGTTTTCCACCTCGGGGGTATTGGCCATCTGGCCCCCCGCCACATACTCCTCGAGCACCACGCTGCGGTAGCCCGCACGCTGCACATAGATCGCGGCGGTCAGTCCCGCCGGGCCCGCGCCGATGATAATTACGTCATAGTCGTTCATAGCAGCCTCCAATAGTATACAAAAACGGTCTTTTTCTTAGTTACAGTCTACTGCAAATCCCCGCAATATGCAACAGTTTCTCTGTGATCTTGTCACATTTTATCGAACAAATCGGCACTATCATTTTGGTCCGTCCTCTGTTATAATATGACACATCATCAGGCTTCTATCCATGAGGAGGGAATTCCATGTTCGGGCTGAAACGCGAGCGGACCCTCTGCGTCGGCGTCGTTGGGCTGGGGCTCATCGGCGGTTCGATGGCAAAGGCGCTCAAAAAATACACCGGGCACCTCGTCTACGGCTGCGACATCGACGAGGGGACCCTTTCGGAGGCGCTCGCGGACGGCGCGATCGACGAGGCCGTCGCGGAAAACGACCTGTCGATGTGCGACCTGGTCTTTTTCGCCCTCTACCCGCAGCAGACGGTCGCCTTCGTGCGGGAGAACATCCGCCAGTTCCGGCCCGGCGCCCTCTTGGTCGACCTGTGCGGCGTCAAGCGGTTCCCCGTGGAAAACCTCACCGATTTCTGCGCGGAAAACGGGCTCTGCTTCATCGGCGGGCATCCGATGGCCGGGCGGGAATGCTGGGGCTTTTCCGGCTCGGACGCCGACCTCTATAAGGGCGCGAGTATGATCCTCACCCCCGGCGAACACGCCCCCGCCCCCGCGCTCGAACTGCTCGAGGGGCTCTTCGCGGACCTCGGCTTCGGCAGCATCACGACCACCACCCCCGCCGCGCACGACAGCATGATCGCCTTCACCTCCCAACTCGCGCACGTCGTCTCGAGCGCCTACATCAAAAGTCCCCGCGCCCGGGAGCACGAGGGCTTCTCGGCGGGCAGCTACAAGGATCTCACACGGGTGGCGAAGCTCAACCCTCAGATGTGGACCGAGCTCTTTCTGGAGAACGCCGACGACCTCGTGGAGGAGATCGACACGATCACGGCGCACCTTGCGGAATACCGCAAGGCGATCGCGGGAAACGACGCCGAAACACTCTTCCGGCTGCTCGACGACGGCCGCCGCATCAAGGAGGAACTGGACCGATGAAAACAATCCATGTGGCCGCCGGCCGGCCGTATGACATCCGGATCGGCGGCGGTCTGCTCGGGGAGCTTCCCGCGCTCCTGACGGGCATCTGCGGGGAACGCCGCCCCCGCCTCGCGCTCATCACTGATGACCGCGTAAACGCGCTCGCGGACGGCGCGCGCCGTCCCGTCCCCGATTTGCAGGCCGCGCTGGAGGCGGCCGGATACCCCGTCTGCAAATTCGTCTTCCCGAACGGCGAGGCGTCCAAGACCCTCGACACCGTCCGGGAGGTCTACGGCTTCCTCTCGGCAAGCAGCATCACCCGCACCGACCTCATCCTTGCGGTCGGCGGCGGCGTGGTTGGCGACCTCGCGGGCTTCGCGGCCGCGACCTGGCTGCGCGGCGTCTCCTTCGTGCAGGTTCCGACCACCCTGCTTGCGATGGTCGACTCCTCGGTCGGCGGCAAGACGGGCGTCGACATCCCCGAGGGCAAAAACCTCGTCGGCGCCTTCTGGCAGCCCTCCTTTGTCGCCTGCGACACCGACATGCTCTCCTTCCTGCCCGCCGAGACCTTCGCCGACGGGATGGCGGAGGTGATCAAATACGGCGCGATCCTCGACGAATCCCTCTTCTCCCTGCTCGAAGCGGGCGCGCCCGGGGACCGCCTCCGGGAGATCATCGCCCGCTGCGTCGACCTCAAGCGGCGGGTGGTCGAGGAGGACGAGCGGGACCGGAGCCTGCGGCAGATCCTCAACTTCGGCCATACCTTCGGCCACGCGATCGAAAAGGAGTCGGCCTTCTCCGTCACCCACGGACAGGGGGTCGCCATCGGCATGGCGCTGATGGCGCGCGCCTGCGAGCGCGCGGGGCTCACCCCCGCCGGCACGGCGGACCGGATCGCCCGCTGCTGCGCGCTGCACGGCCTGCCCACCCGGACGGACTACCCGCTCGAAACCCTCTGCGCCCACGCGATGGGGGACAAAAAGCGGGCGGGCGACCGCCTCACCCTCGTCACCCTCGAGCGGCTGGGGAAAGCGGCCCTGCACCCGGTCGACGCCGCGGCGCTGCTCGACTTCATGAAGGGCGGTGCGGGAAGATGAGCCGCGCCGTCATCCACCCCGCGGCGCTTTCGGGGACGCTGGCCGCGCCCCCCTCCAAATCTGCGGCCCACCGCGCGCTCATCTGCGCCGCCCTGGCAGACGGGAAAAGCCGCGTCTCCCCGCTGGCAGGCTCGGCGGACATGGCGGCCACGGCGCAGTGCTTGTGCGCCATGGGCGCACAAATCGCCCGTGAGGGCGACGCCGCCTTCGTCGAAGGCGGCCGCTGCGCCGCGGGCGCGGAGGTCACGCTCGACTGCGCGGAGAGCGGCTCGACCCTGCGGTTCCTGCTGCCCGTCGCGGCGGCTTACGGCCTGCACGCCACCTTCGTGGGACACGGGCGGCTGCCCGAGCGGCCGCTCGGCGCGCTCGCGGATCAGATGAAGGCGCACGGCGTCTCCTTTTCCGCCGGGGCCATGCCCTTTACGATCGGCGGTCGGCTCTCCCCCGGGCGGTACGAGCTGCCGGGCAACGTGAGCTCCCAGTTCGTGACGGGGCTGCTCTTCGCGCTGCCGCTGCTCGACGGGGAGAGTGAAATCGTCCTCACCTCCCCGCTCCAGTCGGCGGGATATGTCGAAATGACCCTGCGCACCCTTCAGGAGTCGGGCGTCGCGGTTACGCCCACGGAAAACGGCTGGCGGGTGCCGGGAAACCAGCGCTTCCGCGCCTTTGACCGCACGGTCGAGGGGGACTGGTCCAACGCCGCCTTCTGGCTCTGCGCCGCCGCGATCGGCGGGACGGTGCGGATTACCGGGCTTTCCAACGACTCCGCGCAGGGGGACCGCACCGTCTACGAAATCCTCGAGCGGTTCGGCGCCGACATCACGCGGGACGCGCACGCCGTCTGCTGCGAGGCCGCGCCTCTGCGCGCCCAGCGGATCGACGCGGGGCAGATTCCCGACCTCGTGCCGGTGCTCGCCGTGACAGCGGCGTTCGCCGAAGGGGACACGGAGATCTATAACGCCGCCCGCCTGCGCATCAAGGAGAGCGACCGGCTCGCGTCGACCGCGGCGCTCCTGCGCGCGCTCGGCGGCTCGGCGGAGGAATACCCCGACCGGCTCGTCGTCCACGGCGGCGGGCTGCGCGGCGGGGATGCGCAGGGTGCGAACGACCACCGCATCGTCATGGCGGCTGCGGTCGCGGCGCTGGGGTGCGGGGAAAAAGTGTGCGTCACCGACGCACATGCAATCAACAAATCCTATCCGGATTTCTTTGACGAACTCAATAAGCTGGGAGGCCGCTGCAATGTCGACATGGGGTAACGATCTGAAAATTTCCATCTTCGGGGAGAGCCACGGTCCGGGCATCGGCGTCGTGATCGACGGGCTGCCGGCGGGGCTTCCCATCGACCGGGAGGAGCTGGCCGCCTTTATGGCGCGGCGCGCGCCCGGCCGGGACAAGGCCTCCACCCCCCGCCGGGAGACCGACCGTCCCGAGTTGCTCTCGGGCGTCCGCGGCGACGTTACGACCGGCACGCCGCTGGCCGCCCTCATCCGCAACAACGACACCCACTCGTCCGACTACGGCGAGCTCGCCTTTACCGCGCGGCCGGGCCACGCGGACTACACCGGTTTCCTGCGTTACGCGGGCTGGGGCGACGTGCGCGGCGGCGGGCATTTTTCCGGCAGGCTGACAGCGCCCCTCGTCTTCGCGGGCGGGATCGCAAAGCAGCTGCTCGCGCGGGAGGGCGTCTACGTGGGCGCGCACATCGCGCGCTGCGCGGGCGTCGCGGACCTGCCCTTCGACCCCGTCGCCCTCGACCGGGAGACGCTTTTGCGCCCCGGCGCGTCCGCGTTCCCCACCCTCGACGCGGCGGCGGGCGAACGGATGCGGGAGGAGATCGAAGCCGCGCGCATGTCCACCGATTCGGTGGGCGGCGTGGTGGAATGCGGCGTGATAGGCTTCCCCGCCGGGGTCGGCTCGCCGATGTTCGACGGGCTCGAAAACCGCATCGCTTCGATCGTCTTCGGCATTCCGGCGGTCAAGGGGCTCGAATTTGGCGACGGCTTCGCCGCCGCGGAGCTGCGCGGCAGCGAACACAACGACCCCTTCCGCCTCGCGGACGGGAGGGTCGTCACCGAAACGAACCACGCGGGCGGCATCCTCGGCGGCATCTCGTCGGGCATGCCCATCCTGCTGCGCGCCGCCTTCAAGCCCACCGCGTCGATCGCCAAGCCCCAACGGACGGTCGATTTCCGAGAAAACGCCGAGCGGGAGCTGGTCGTCAAGGGCCGGCACGACCCCTGCGTCGTGGTGCGCGCGGTGCCGGTCGTCGAGGCGGCCGTGTCGCTCGCGCTGGCCGACGCGCTGCTCGGAGCCAGGGGCTACGAGGGCCTCCAGAACCGGAAATGACACCTTTTCCCCCGCCGGCGCATAGGATTTGTTGACCGGATTTTTCGCCGGGGCTTGACAACCCGGGCGGATTGTGCTTTAATATTTGTCATAAACCAGAGACGGAGAGATAAAACCGCAGGCGCACGCACAGAGAGCCGGGGCAGGCTGAGAGCCCGGCCGGAACGCGGGGCGGACAAATGGACTCCCGAGGGCGCGATGAAAGGCGAGAGCCGAGTATCCCGCGACGCAGGCCAGCGTTAACCGGCAAAGGGCGTGTTGGCGCTCTGATTGAGTGGATGTGTTTCACGGCGCATCAATCAAGGTGGTACCGCAGGTTTGACACCTGTCCTTGCAAGAGGACGGGTGTTTTTTGTTGCTTTCCGGAAAGCGGCAAAACGGTCAAACCCCCGGCAGGGTCCCACCCCAACATAAAATTTTTCACCAAATTTTATGTGTAAGGAGAAATCATCATGAAAAAGCTGTTCGCAATGCTGCTCACCCTCGCCCTTTCCCTTTCGCTCCTCGCGGGCTGCGGCTCCGCCCCGTCGGAATCCGCCGCGCCCTCCGATAACGCCGCCCCCTCCGAGGCGGCCCCCGCCGGAGACGCCGCGCCAGAAAGCGGCAAAAAGCTCCAGATCGGCATCGTGCAGGTCATGGAGCACCCCTCCCTCGACCAGATCCGCACCTCCTTTTTGGATGAGATGGCGCGGCTCGGCTACGGGGACGACAAGGTCGACTACGACTACCAGAACGCCTCGGGCGACACCTCCAACCTCAACACGATCTGTCAGAAGTTCGCGGGCGACCAGAAGGACCTGATCGTCGCGATCGCAACCCCGTCGGCGCAGGCCGCGGCCTCCAACGCGCCGGAGATCCCGCTCGTCTTCTCCGCCGTCACCGACCCGGTCGCCGCCAAGCTGGTGGCCGACCCCGACAAGCCCGACGGCATCATCACCGGAACCTCCGACGCGATCCCCGTCGACCAGGTGTTCGCGCTGATGCAGCAGCTCACCCCCGGCGTCGAGACGGTCGGCATGCTCTATAACCTCGGCGAGGTCAACTCGGTGTCGGTCATCGAGGAGGCCAAGGCCTACTGCGACGCGAATAACCTCAAATACGTCGAGGCGAACGTCACCAACTCGGGCGAGGTCCAGCAGGCGGCGCAGGCGCTCGCCGGCAAATGCCAGGCGCTCTACTCCCCCATCGATAACACCGTCGCCACCGCGATGCCCGCGCTGGCCGAGGTCGCCAAGGCCGCCAAGATCCCCGTCTACGTCGGCGCCGACTCGATGGTCATCGACGGCGGGCTCGCGACGATCGGCGTCAACTACGTCCAGCTCGGCAACCAGACCGCCGCCATGGCCGTTAAAGTGCTCGAGGGCACGCCCGTCTCGGAGATCCCCGTCGAGACGCTCACCAACTTTGCGACCGTCGTCAACACCACCACCGCCGAGGCGATCGGCGTGACCATCCCCGACGACCTTCTTGCCACCGCGCAGGTGGTCGAATAAGCACTGTCCGCGGAATCTGTGATCGTGCGGGGCGAAAGCCCCGCACGGTTTTGCTCGCCCAGGGCGACCCCTCCGCCCCACGCGCGGCAGCCATCTTATCATTCCCCTGCTTCGCGTGATAAGGTGTCGCGGCTCCCAATGATTTTTGCCGACGCGAAGCGGCGGAATGGAGGATCCTTATGACCCTGTTCGCCCTACAGGGCGCCGTGGAGCTGGGGCTCATCTACGCGCTTGTCGCGCTCGGCCTCTTCGTCTCCTACCGCGTCCTCGATATCCCCGATCTGACGGTCGACGGCAGCTTTACCCTCGGCGCGGCCGTCTCCGCCGTATTCACCGACGCCGCCCACCCCTATCTCGGCATCCTGTTCGCCGTCGCGGCGGGCTGGTGCGCCGGCATGGTGAGCGCCTTTTTGCAGACCAAGCTGAAAATCCAGCCGATCCTCGCGGGCATCCTCGCGATGACCGGGCTCTATTCCATCAACCTGCGGGTGATGGGCGGGCGTTCGATGGTCTCCCTGCTCCGGGTGGACACCGTCTTCTCCCCCGTCTCCGGCCTCTCCCTCGGCAAGCTGCTCGTCGCGCTCTGCGTCACCCTGCTCGTCTGCCTCTTCCTCGTCCTCTTCTTCCGCACCTCGACGGGGCTGTGCATTCGCGCCACCGGCGACAACGAGACGATGGTGCGTTCCTCTTCGATCAACACCGACCGGATGAAGTTCCTCGGCCTCGGCCTCGCCAACGCCCTCGTCGGGCTTTCGGGCGGGCTGATCGCCCAGTACCAGAACTCCGCCGACATGAATACCGGCGTCGGCATGGTCGTCATCGGGCTTGCCTCCCTCATCATCGGCGAGGCGATCTTCGGCAAGCCCAGCGTCCCCCGCAACATCCTCGCGGTCGTGCTCGGCGCGATCATCTACCGCATCATCTACGCGTTCGTCATGGCGCGCGGCATGGCCGCATCCGACCTCAAGCTGATCTCGGCGGTCATCGTCACGCTGGCGATCTCCTATCCGGTGGTGACGGACCGCTACCGGCTCCATAAACTGATGAAGGAGGCGGCCAAGGATGTTGGAGCTTAGAAAGGTCAGCAAATCCTTCTTCCCCGGCACCCCCAACGAGCGCCGCGCCCTTGTGGACGTCGACCTCACGCTTGCGTCGGGCGACTTCGTCACCATCATCGGCGGCAACGGCGCGGGCAAGTCCACCCTCTTCAACGCGGTCGCCGGGAACTTCCTTATCGACGCGGGCAACATCCTGCTCGACGGCAAAAACATCACCTTCCTGCGGGACTACAAGCGCGCGCGGCAGATCGGGCGGCTCTTCCAGGACCCGCTGGCGGGCACCGCGCCCAACATGACGATCGAGGAAAACCTCGCGATGGCCTACCTGCGCGGCATCAAGAAGGGGGTGAGCCTCGGCCTCAACAAGAAGGACGAGGAATTCTTCCGTGAAAAGCTCTCCGAGCTGGGGCTCGGGCTGGAGGACCGGCTCAAAACCAAGATGGGCCTGCTCTCGGGCGGCCAGCGGCAGGCGGTGACGCTCATGATGGCGACGATCGTGCCGCCCAAGCTGCTGCTGCTTGACGAGCACACGGCGGCGCTCGACCCGGGCACCGCCGAGAAGGTCTCCGAGCTCACCCGAAAAATCGTCGAGCGGGACCACATCACGACGATGATGATCACCCACAACATGCAGCAGTCGCTTGAGATGGGCAACCGCACGATCATGATGGACGAGGGACGCATCGTCCTCGACCTCAAGGGGGAGGAGCGCGCCGGCATGACGGTCGACGGGCTGCTCGCGCTCTTCCGGGCCCACAGCGAAAAAGAGGGGGACAACGACCGCCTCCTGCTCTCCTGACCGCATCCGCCCGGACAAATGATCAGAATAAAAAACAACCGCCCGGCGGGCGGTTGTTTTTTTATGTAGGTCAGCCGGCGGGCGGGTCCCCGGGCGTGCCGGAGCTCTGCGGGGCGGCGGGCGGCTGCCGGCGCGCGTGTTCCTCGAGCGCGTCCCGGACAGCGCCGCGCAGGACGCGGTAGAGCCAGTCCCCCGAGGCGGGGTCCATCCGCGCGTCCCGGATGCCGTTTTTGACCGCGGTTTTGATGATGAGGTACATAATCCACAGAACGAGCGCATAGAGGCCGACGGCCAGGAGCATCGGGAACAACAACGTGAAGAAACTCATCGGATTCTCCTTTCCGGTGTGCGGTCAGAGCTCCCCGATCGCCGCGTCGAAGCGCGGGACAAGCCCCAGGCGGTCGGGGCCGAGGTGCACCTGAAACTGGTAGATGTCGTGCCCGGGGAAGTGGTTCGCCTCGATCATGACGGGGCGCTCCTCCGTAATTGCCACGTCCCAGCCGATATAGCCGAGCTCGGGGATGTGCAGCGCCGCCTTCTTGACCAGGTCGACCGCCTCGCGGTACATCGGGATTTCGCAGCCGATCAGGTCGACGCCCGTCATCGGGTGCTGGAAATACGCCTTGCCGTCCTTGTCGGCGCCGGGGGTACAGATTTTACCCGTCTCTTCGTCCACCAGCACCGCCATGCCGCCGCTGTTGAGGTTGTCGACCCGCTTGCCGTTGCCGATGCGCATGCTCGAGAAGACGAGGCGCACCTTCCCGCCGCGGCTGATCGTCACGAGGCGCAGGGTGTTGACCGACAGCGGATAGATGCGGCTGATGTCCGGGTGCTGGACGATAAATTCCTCGACGAGGTACTGCTTGCCCTCCCGGAGCATATCGTAGAGCCCGACGATCCGCGTGCCCGTCTCGATGAATTCGATGCCGCGCCCGCAGGTGCCGTCAAGCGGCTTTGCGACGACGCGGGGATGCGCCTCGCAGAACTGCTCGAACCCGGCGCGGTCGACCTCCCGCAGGTCGATCCAGTCACGCCCGTGGAAGCCGTCGAACCGCTTGAGGAACTCAACCTTGTCCTCGAGCAGGTGCCAGTGCTCGCGGGGGTTTAAAAGGCGCACATATTCGTTGTTTTTGCCGCGCGTGATGTAGGTCTTCCGCTGGTCGGCGGTGAGGTGATAGAATTCGAACACGAGGTAGTCCATATAGCCCGCCTGGTACTTGAAGCCGCAGGCGGCCATATCCACGAGGGTGGGCAACACGCCCCTGCCCGTACGTTCCTTCACGGTGCGCGCGGTGTCCAGCATCGCGCCGAAATTCATTCCCGCGATGCGCTTTGCCACATATTTGAGATTCGGCATGGCCTCACACGTCCCTTCCCTTGCCGGGCTGCATACTGGGGCAGCGGCCCCGCCCGCCGGCGGCGGGCACGGAGTCCGCTCACGGCGCGCCAGGCCGCGCCAATTAGAAAGTGTGCTAATAATACCACAAAAACCGTCATTTTTCAACAGGCGGTTTTCCTTGCAGTAAAATGAAAGTCGCCGCGCACTGTTTGTTTGCAGGCGATTCCCGCCAACAAATTACGAATGAATGAGGTAACTATGAAAAAATTATTGACGCTTTTACTCGCCCTCACCACCGCCGTCTCCCTCGCGGCCTGCGGCGCGCCAGAAGCGCCCGCCGAGCCGAGCGAGCCGGCGCCGTCCGCTTCCGAACCCGCGGAGGAGTCCTCGAAGCCGGAGGAAAATGAAGCGGAACCCGCCGCCATGCCCGGGCAGGAGCGCCTCTCCGTGGCGGACGCCTCCCGCTTCCTCGGCACCGTCGAGGACTTCGCGGTGGACGACGCGGGACAGACCGTCCTGCTGATGCGCCGCGCCGCCGGCTCCGACCTGCCGCGGGAGCTGAAGGTGACCCTTACGGAGGACACCAATTACAGCTTTGACGGCGCCCAGCTGGGCAACGGCGCGTTCCTCGAGGTCTATTACGGCGGGGAGCCGGACGAGACGGGCGCGGTGGACGCCATCGCGGTCAACGACCTGATCTCGGAGGACCTCGTCGTCTACAACGGCACGCTCGTCGAAATCACCACCGACCCTGAAAAGGAAGAGGGCTGTTCCCTGCTGCTCGACCCGCTGACGGAAGACGGGATGCAGTATGTCTTCCACGTTGACGAAAGCACCCAGTTTTACCTCGACTTTGCCTCCCTCAAGGTGGGCGACAAGCTGCATGTGATCCACAGCCCCGCTTCGACCCGCAGCCTGCCGCCTCAGAGCGCCGCGTGGGAGATCTCCCCCTACACCGAGCCCGAGGCGGGCGAGCTGCCCGCGCCCGCGGCGGAAGCCCCGGCGGACGGCGGAGACGCGCTCGTCGAGGCGCCGCTCGGCTCCCCTGAAAATCCCATCGCGTCCGAGCCCGCCGCGGAATAATCCATCCCAGAGCGCCCGGCAGGCGCGCGGAGCGGCCGCCGTTTTTGGCGGCCGCTTCGGTTTTTATACGGATACAGCCGGTATTAGCATTTCTGTCCGCGCGCCGATTATACCGCGTGCCAGCGTCTGGCAGACGGGTTTCCTGATTTTGGCCGGGCCTTCCGGCCGGTGCGCGTCATTGACTTGCAGATGCCAAAATGGTATAATTTTTTTATTGCAAAGCAATAAAAAAATTGGCCATGCGGCCCGTCCTCGGGCCGCGGCCATGAAATGCGCATGTACCCGCTTCGCGGGTACATGCGCAAAAAATAGCCGCCCCGGCAAGACTGTATAGTTCCATATCATCCTTGATCGGGCGGCTATTTTTTATTGTGAACCAAATTTCGCGCGGGAAAACCGTCAAATATCGGAGGCTTACTGATGAAAAAAGTCGTTTCCCTGCTCCTTGTTACGGCGCTGCTGATCGGCGCGCTCTCCGCCTGCAAACGGAACGAACCCGAGCCGGAGCCCGCTCCGCCCGAGCCCGTGACGCCGACCTACGACTACCAGGACGGGGAATACGCCGTCTCCTACGCCGTCCCCGCGCTCGACCGCACGCTCGACTACCTGACCATCTCGATCAAAAACGACGAGATCACGATCGTCGAGGCGGGCTGCAAGGAGGACGTTTCGCTGCCCGCCCCGTCGGAGGAAACCTCCGGAGACGCGGCCTCCGCTCCCGCGGAACCGGCCGCGCCGTCGGAACCGGCCTCCTCCGACGCGTCCTCCGAAGCCGCCCCCGCCGGGGAATCGGAGTACGAGGCCAAGGCCAACGCCCAGATGAAGGACATCGTCGCCGAATATGAAGCGGTGGAGGGCGATCTCGAACGGATGGAGCCGGTCGAGGGCGCGGAGGAACACACCTACCGGTTCATGCGCATGATGCGCACCGCGCTCAAATTCGCCAAAGCGGGCGACCATACCCCCGTCGAGCTCGGCAAATATGAGGACGGCAGCTATGAGGCGGTCATGCCCTCCTTCAGCGCGAGCGGCTGGAAGGATTACGTCCGCCTCACCGTCAAGGACGGCCTGATCACAGACATCGATTTTAACGCCCAGAAGGAATCGGACCCCTCCGTCCTCATCACCGACGATCCCGACCTCAACAAGGAGGGCGCGACCGACTCCCCTTCCGTCTACTACCCGGCGATCGCCAAGGCGTTCACCGACTCGAACGAAAACCTCGACAGCCTCTCCGTCCCGACGGGCGGCGCGGCGGCCGCGAAATCCTTCCAGAAACTGATGAAGCCGCTGCTGGCCAGCATGATTTCAGGCGGCGGCACCCAAGTCACCGCCCCGCGCTATGTCGACGGCACCTACAAGGCGCAGATGAAGGAGTTTGACGAGCACGGCTGGAAGGACTACGTCGTCGTCCAGATCCGCAGCGACAAGGTCTCGGTCAAGGAGTTCGACGCGGTCTCCAAGGAGGATGAGAACAAACTCAAATCGCAGGACGCGGAAATGGCCGCGCAGATGGAGGAAAAGACCGGCACCGGCCCCGAGGCATATACCAAGGAGCTGCGCTCCAACCTGGACGCCGCCGGCGGCGACCCGGTCGAGATGGACACCGTCGCGGGCGCGACCGTCTCCTCCAACAACTTCCGCCTGCTGGTCGGACAGATCCTGGCCACCGCCGCCGTGAACGGCGACACCGAGAAAACCCTCGAGGTCGAGTCCTTCCCCGCCGATCTCGGCCCCGCCGAAGAGGAGGCGTCCTCCTCTTCGGAAGCCGCCGCGTAAATTACAAGGCAATGGAAAAAGCCGCCCCTGCGGGGCGGCTTTTTTGATGGGGCGCGGCGCGAATCCGGGGACGGGGCGGCGGAGCCGCGCTTCGCGCGGGCGGCGGTCCTTCGGACCGGCGCAATCTCGTCCCGCCTCCGGCGGGGCGCGATTCTCCGCCGCCCGCCCCGCGCGAAAACGCCGCCGGTTTCCCGGCGGCGTTTGTATCTCTCTCAGAGGTCGAAGGCGTCGTGGATGGCGCTGACGGCGCGTTCGCCGTCGGCGAGCGCCACGAGCACCGAAATCTTGATCTCGCTCGTGGAGATCATCTGGATGTTGACGTTCGCTTCCGAGAGCGCCTCGAACATCTTGGAAGCGACGCCGGGATTGGACTGCATCCCCGCGCCCACGATCGAGACTTTGGAGATGTTGTCGTCGCAGATGATGCCCTTACCGCCGCAGCGCTCGTTGATGTCCTCCATCAGTTCGAGCGCGAGCTGCTTGTTGGAGCGGTTGACGGTAAAGCTGATGTCCTTGGTATCGTCACGGCCGATCGACTGGAGGATGATGTCGACGTTGACCTTTTTCGCGGCAAGCTGGGAGAAGATTTTGAACGCGATTCCGGGCTGGTCGGGCACCCCGATGATCGAAATGCGGGCCACGTCGTTATCGCGCGCCACCCCTCTGATGAGCATCTTTTCCACTTTGACAGCCTCCTTAATCTTGGTGCCGGGGTTCTTGGTATAGCTGGAGAGCACCTCCAGGTTGACATTGTATTTTTTCGCCATCTCCACCGAGCGGTTGTGGAGCACCCCCGCGCCGAGCGTCGCGAGCTCGAGCATCTCGTCGTAGGTGATCTCGTCGAGCTTGTGCGCGCCGGGAACAAGCCGCGGGTCGGCGGTGTACACGCCGTCGACGTCGGTGTAAATCTGGCAGAGGTCCGCGTGCAGCGCCGCCGCCAGCGCGACCGCGCTCGTATCCGAACCGCCGCGCCCGAGGGTGGTGATATCGTCATATCGGTTGATCCCCTGGAATCCCGCCACGATCACGATGTTGCGTTTGGCAAGCTCGTTGTCGAGCCGCTCCTTGTTGATGCGGCGGATGCGCGCCGCGCCGTGGGTGGAATCGCTCAGGAAACCGGCCTGCCACCCCGTCAGCGAGATGACCGGCAGCCCCATCCGCTCGATGGCCATCGCCAGCAGCGACATGGAAATCTGCTCGCCCGTGGAGAGCAGAACGTCCATCTCCCGCTTGGATGCCATCGGATTGATCTCCTGCGCCTTGGCAATGAGGTCGTCGGTCGTGTCGCCCTGCGCGGACACCACCGCCACCACGTTGTTTCCCGCGCGGTAGGTGTCGGAGATGATCTGCGCCACGTTGAAGATGCGTTCGGAATCCTTCACGGACGACCCGCCGAACTTCTGTACAACCAGGTTCATATGGTTTTCCTCCAGATCTATGTAGTACGCCCGGGGGAACTTTTGAAAAAGTTCCCCCGGGACCCCTTCAAAACTTTACGTCAGGCCGGCCGCCCTGCCTCAACAGCAGGCGCTGCCCGTGCTGAAAGCCGAAAGAAGCGCAACGCCCACAAAAGTCCCCCCCGGGACCCAAATCAGGCCGGCCGCCCCGCTTCGGGACGGGCGCCGCCCGTGTCCAAAAGCGATTACACCCGTTCGATAACGGTTCCGGCATTATCTATAGACAGTGTATGCACCTGCCA
This sequence comes from Anaerotruncus massiliensis (ex Togo et al. 2026), assembly GCF_030825285.1. Lineage (NCBI taxonomy): Bacteria > Bacillati > Bacillota > Clostridia > Eubacteriales > Oscillospiraceae > Anaerotruncus > Anaerotruncus massiliensis (ex Togo et al. 2026). Next base: position 6,216 of record NZ_JAPJQF010000004.1, on the reverse strand, counting down.
GCCGTCCAGTCCCAATTCCGGGAGCCGCCGGGCGATGCAGTCGCCGAAATCGCGCAGGTTCGCGTCGACAATCGCCATGATGGTGGGCCCCGCGCCGCTCAGGTAGGCCGCGTAGGCACCGAGTTGAAAGCAGGCGTCCATCACTTCCCCGCCGCCCTTCACGAGCCCCATGCGGTAGGGCTGGTGCAGGCGGTCGTCCGCCGCGACGCGCAGGTTATGGTAGTTTCCGCTGTAGAGGGAGACGGACATGAGCGCGGCGCGGGAGAGGTTGAAGACCCCGTCCCGGCGGGGCACCGTGTCGGGCAGGACGCCGCGCGCCTTCGCGGTCGACAGCTCGAAATCGGGGATGATCGCGACAAAGCGCAGGTCGTTTTTGATCTCCTGCTTGACGTACCACACCTTTTTTCCGTCGAAGACGGCGGTGACAAGCCCGCCGGTCAGCGCGGGGGTGGAGTTGTCGGGATGCCCCTCGATCCCGGCGGCGAGGTTCAGCAGCTCGTCGTCCGAGACGGGGTTCCCCATCAGGCGGTTCGCGCCCTTGAGCCCGGCGATCACGCAGGCGGAACTGGAGCCCAGCCCGCGCGTCAGCGGGATATTGTTAATCTGGCCGATTTTGAGCCCCCGGAAGGGCACGCCGCACAGCTCGTAGAGCCGTTTGGCGGTCGTATAGACGAGGTTCGTCTCGTCGGTGGGAATCTCCTTGCCGTCGAGCGATTCGATGGCAAGCCCGTCGTACTCCTCCAGCGTGACATAGTTATAGAGGCCGACCGCCAGCCCGATCGAGTCAAAGCCCGGCCCGATGTTGGCGCTGGTGGCCGGAATCCGCAACTTCAGCATCAATAGTCGAGCACCCGGATCTTGCTGAGGATCGTCACGCCCTTCTCCTCGAGCTTTTTGCAGGCGGCGTCGATCTCCCGCTCGGTCGCGGCGGGGGTGATGAAAGCGGCCTCGTTGGAGGGCTTGCCGTCGCGGGAGAGCGCCTTGACCTTGCCGAAGAGCTCCACCGCGTCCTCGAGCGAATTGCTCTCGAAGGAGCGGCAGCGCAGGTACATCGCGGTGACGTTGTCCTCACGCGGGGCGACGTTGCCGCCGTTCGATTTCTCCCAGCGCAGCGAGGGGCTGGTATCGGTGGCCTTGGCGCACTCGATCACGTCCCCGACCACCGCCGAGGCGGTCGGGTATTTGCCCGCGCCCTTGCCGTAGAAGACCACGTCGCCCGTCGCGTCGCCGCGCACGAGGATGCCGTTGAAGACGTCGTCCACGTTGCCGAGCTGGCTGTCGTGGCTGACGAACGCGGGCGTCACCATGGCGGTGATGGGCGCGCCATTCACCCCCCGTTTGGCGCGGCCGATCAGCTTGATGACGCTGCCGCACCCGGCCGCGTAGGCCACGTCCTCCTGGGTGATCCGCGTGATCCCCTCGGCGTAGACGTCCCGCGGATAGACGTGGGAACCGAACGCCAGCGAGGCGAGGATGCAGATTTTGCGGCAGGCGTCCTTGCCCTCGACGTCGTCGGCGGGGTTGCGCTCGGCATAGCCGAGCTTCTGGGCGAGCGCGAGCGCGCTGTCAAAGGTGACGCCCTCGCGGAACATCTTGGTCAGGATGAAGTTGGTGGTGCCGTTGAGGATGCCGGCGATCTCCTCGATGCGGTTGGCCGCCAGGCACATGTGCAGCGGGCGGATGATCGGGATGCCGCCGCCGACGCTCGCCTCAAAGAGGTAGTTGACATGGCGGCTGTGGGCGATGTCCAACAGCTCCGCGCCGTACTGCGCGACCAGCTCCTTGTTGGAGGTGACCACGCTCTTGCCCCGCTCGAGGCAGGCACGGGTATATTCGTGGGCGGGCTCGAGCCCGCCGATCACCTCGACGACGATCGAAATGCTGTCGTCGTTCAGGATGACGTTGAAATCCTTGACGAACCGGTCGGCATAGAGGCTGTCGGGGAAATCGCGCACATCGAGGATGTACTTGAGATCGAGCTCCTGTCCCGCCTTCCTTTCAAGACTCTCCTTATTTTTGAAAAACACGTCGACAACGCCGGAACCGACGGTGCCGCAGCCCAGAACCGCGATATTGATCATGACATGGTACCTCCAAACGTATTTTGACGGGAAAGGGATCAGATCGTCTTGGCCTCGACGATTCCGTCGAGCGCGCCGAGCATTTCGATCATCTCCGAGCGGGAGAGGCTCGACTGGTTGGTGCGCACCGACACCGTCGCGATCGCCACGCCGTCGACCGGGATGTTCTGGTTGACGGTGATGATGTTCGCGCCGGCCTTGTAAAAGGAGCTCAGCAGCGAGGAGAGCACGCCGGGGCGGTCCTCGAGCGTCAGGTAGAAGGTCACGAGGTTCTCGTTCATCCGCTCGTCGTACAGATAGATCGCATCCTTATACTTATAGAACGCGCTGCGGGAAATGCCCGCCATCTGCGCCGCCTGCGAGGAGCTTTTGGCCTTGCCCTGCGCCAGCAGCATCTTCGCCTGCACGACCTTAAGGAATACATCCGGCAAAACCTGCGCGTCGACCAGCAGGAATTTCAAATTTTCGGACAAAGCGTCCACCCCTCGCATACTTTTGTATTACAGACAAATACACTATACCACACCTACCCGCCAAAGTAAACCGTCACTTTGTCACAGATTCGCAGATTTTGCAGATCGGTTCTGGTGAAGATGTCCATGGGAAACTGCCTGGCTGGATTTTTTCCATTCCGGCAGCAGTCCTGCCAATGTTTTCGCACCGTCCGAACCGGTGTTTTTTCGCCGCCGTCTGCATACCCTTTATAGGGACCATTTTGTTGAAGGGAGGCGGCGGCGTGCAGGCGGACGACAAATTCCGTGTCGTGGTGGATATCCTCTATTATGCGGCGCTCGGCGCGGCGGTCTATTTTGCTGTGCGCTACCTGCTTTGCTGGACGCTGCCCTTCTTCCTGGGCGCGGGGGTGGCGGCGCTGCTGCGCCCCGCGACGTTGAAATTCGCAAAAAAAACGCGCATGAAGGAGTCCTGCGCCGCCGTCCTCGTGCTCCTCTTTTTTTACCTTGTGGCGGCGGGGATGCTCGCCCTCTTCCTTACCATCCTGCTCGCCCAGCTCTACGAGCTGCTGCTCCGCCTGCCCGAGCTCTACGCCGAAAACGTCGCGCCGCTGTTCGACCAGCTCAGCGGCTGGTTCTACGGGCTCGCCGGGCGCTTCGGGGCCTCGGCGGAGGGCGGACTTGAGCAGTTTTCGGGCGCGGTGTCCGACACCATCCGCCAGGCGGCGGTCGACGGCTCCACCCACCTCGTCAGCTGGGCCGCCGGGCTGGCGGCTAAATTGCCCATCCTGCTGATCGCGGCGGTTTTCACCGTCGTGATCAGCATGCTCACCGCGACCGGCTACCGGCAGGTGGGCGCCTTCCTCTGCGGGCTCTTCCCCGGCAAATGGGAGGAACGCCTGCGCGGGCTCCAGCGGTTCGGGCGGGAGACGGTGTGGAAGATGGTGCGCGCCTACACGATCATCGTGGCGGTCACCTTCCTGGAACTGCTCGCCGGACTGTGGCTGCTCGGTTTCCAGTATGTGCTTCCGGTGGCCGCCGCCATCGCCCTGCTCGACATCCTGCCCCTCATCGGCACCGGCACCATCCTCGTCCCGTGGGGAATCGTACTGATCGCGGGGGGCGACCTTGTGGGCGGCGTGGGGCTCATCCTGCTCTTCGCGCTCATCGAGGTGCTGCGAAACATCCTCGAGCCGCGCATCGTGGGCAACCAGATCGGCCTGCACCCCATCGTGACGATCACCGCCATGTACGCGGGACTTAAAATCGCGGGATTCTGGGGGATGCTTGCCGCGCCGGTCGCCGTGCTGCTCGGACGCTACCTGTGGACGGGAGCGGCCCCCGAACGGCGGGCCGAGGCTTAAAGGGCGGTCAGCCGTTCGATCGCTTCGGGCAGCTCGCCCGCGCTTTTGACCTCCGCGTCCGCGCCCGTGACCTCCGCGGGGAACAGCCCGTAGAGGCAGCCGACGAAGGGAACTCCGTTTTCCCGCGCGGCCGTCCTGTCGAAGTGCCGGTCGCCCACCATGACGGCCGCACCGGGGCGCTCGGTTTCGAGGATGTGGGCCAGCAGCTGCGGCTTGTCCCAGCCATCCCGGCCCTCGGGCGTGCCGTCGAAGAGGGGCAGCAGCCCGATCTGCCCGAGGACGAGATCGGTATATTCGCGCCGCGCGTTGGAACAGAGATAGATTTTATAGCCGAGCCTCCGGAGTTTCCGGAGGCTCTCTTCCACCCCCGGATAGGCGCGCGCCAGACCGGGGATCGTCCCCCGGATCGCCTGGACGACGTGGAAATTGAATTCCTCGTATGTCTCCATCGAGCCGTCGGGTGAGATCACCCTGGCGTTGTCGGCGGCGGTCCCGCCGATCAGCGTCATCAGCAGGCTGTCCGGCAGAGGGTCGCGCCCGGTAAGCGTAAGCGCCTTGCGGTAGGCGGGCAGCAGGAACCTGTCCGATTGGCTCAGGGTCCCGTCGAGATCGAATGCGGCCAGTTTTTTCATCCATACATCCTCCATCCATATGATACCTGTTTTAGTATATCACACAAAAAATCGGAATCATATTGTGCAACATCGAGAAATATTGCCGCGAAGAAAGGAATTTTTTGCCCACCCTCCCACGGATTTCCCCCGCGTCGCTCCAAGAAAATATTCCTTTGTTTTTTTGGGTGATCATGATATACTGATAATATCTATCAGACCATTCCACGAACCATCGGAAAGGATGTCGAATTATGGGAGAAGCGGGGACTTTTAAGACCACCACTTTTGGCGGCTTTGATAAGAAATCGGTGCTCAGCTATATTGATGCGCTCAACGAGCAGTTCCACGCCGCGGAGGCGGACTATGCCGCAAAGCTGGAGGAATACGCGCGCGCGCAGGACTCGCAGGTCGCGCACATCAAAAAGCTGGAAGCCCAGCTCGCCGACCAGGAGGGCAAGCTGACCGCCGTGGCCGAGCAGCTGGAAAAGGAACGCGGCATCGCGCGGCAGGCGCAGGAGATGATCTCCGAGCTCGACACCCAGAACAAGGCCCTGCAAAAACAGCTTTCCGACAGCGAACGCGAGCTGCAGATCCAGATCGAACGCGGCCGCCAGCTTCAGTTCAAGGCGGAGAGCCTCGACTATAAGAGCAAAAAATACGACGAGCTGTCCGGCCAGATCGGCGACGCGATGATCGAGGCGAAGCGAAACGCCGACCAGATCATCGCCGAGGCAAACGGCAAGGCCGCGCAGATCACCGACCAGGCGCACGCCTACATGCGCAACTTCTACAGCGAGCTCGGCAGCTTCAAGGGGGACGCGGCGCGCCTGCGCAAGTCGATCGAGGAGATCCTCTTCGTGCTCAACGACCGCATCGACGTGATGCAGGAGGTCGTGCGGCAGGTCGAAAAGAAGTTTGGCGACGACACGCGGCTGGATTACACTGAGGAGCAGCCGCCCTTCTCCGAGCCCGCGGACGAAGCGGGATACCTGGGAGGTGCCGTGGATGAACACCTTCCGGATTGATGCCGCCTCGCTCTCCGAAAAGGCCCCGGAGCTGCGCGCGGGCGACCGCGTCCTGCTGTCGGGCACCATCTACACCGCGCGCGATGCGGCGCACAAACGGATGATGGCCGCGCTCAGGGCCGGGGAGCCGCTCCCCTTTCCGCTTGAAGGCGCGTGCATCTACTTCGCGGGGCCGACCCCCGCGCCCGCCGGTATGGCGATCGGCTCCTGCGGGCCCACCACCTCGGGACGCATGGACCCCTACACCCCCGCGCTGATGGACCGGGGGCTGACCGCCACCATCGGCAAGGGCGGCCGCTCGCGGGAGGTCTATGACGCGATCGTCCGCAACCGCGGCGTCTATCTCTGCGCGATCGGCGGGGCCGGCGCGCTCGCGGCGCAGTGCATCACCTCCTGCGAGGTCATCGCCTACGAGGATTTGGGGTGCGAATCGGTCAAGCGCCTCACCGTCCGCGGCTTCCCCCTCATCGTCGCGGCGGACTGCGCCGGTCAAAACCTCTTTGACGCGGGGCGCGCCGCATACCGCAAAGAAGCGTAGCGCACGAGCGCCGGAGACGAAAGTCTCCGGCGCTCTTTTTGCGTCCTGAAGCCGCGAGGCGTGCCGCTGGGGGCGAGGCTCGGGGGGCGGGACGCGCCGTCCCCCGGACGGCGCGGGCGGGCTCCGCCCGCCGCGCCCTGCC
>NZ_JAPJQF010000037.1:0-26218 GCF_030825285.1 Anaerotruncus massiliensis (ex Togo et al. 2026) | reverse complement strand
AAGAAGATGGGGGCGCAAAGCTCGCCCCCCTTGAGAATCCCCCCACCGCTCACGTCCAGCCAACCGCGTATCGAAGGCTGATGCAGTCGCACCCGTCGTTCCTCTCTATTGGGAGCGCCTGCAACCTGAATTGTGCCTACAGCTGGTGTACCTGTGGGGAGTGACGGTAGTCTGCGGGTCATGGCAAGGTACTCCAGGGGATCCCTAAGGGGGCGGTGGAGCCCCCTTAGGCGTCCTTCTTTGGGTACTTTCTTTGACGCAAAGAAAGTACCTCGCTGTCGGTCGACTACCGACAAGCTGCGCCGCTTCCCGAGCGGCAAATCTAAGGAAAGCTCCGCCGCTCCCCGAGCGGCAAATCACTTCGCCGCTGCAAGCTCCCCTGTATTCTCGATTTCGGAGATCATGTCCACCCGGACCTGATGGCGGCCGCCCTCATAGGCGGCGCCCAGCCACTCGTCCACGATCATCTTCGCGGTCTCGACGCCGATGACCCGCGCGCCGAAGGCGATGATGTTCGAGTTGTTGTGCTGCTTGGAGAGCTTGGCCGAATAGGGCTCGCTGCACACGCAGGCGCGGATGCCCTTGACCTTGTTGGCGGCCAGCGAGATGCCCACGCCGGTGCCGCAGATGAGCACGCCGCCGTCGACCTCGCCCGCGGCCACCAGCTTCGCGACCTTGTAGCCGCTGACGGGGTAGTTGAACCGCTCGGTGCTGTTGGTGCCGACGTCGACGACCTCGATGCCCTTCTCCTCGAGATAGGCCTTGATCTCCCGTTTCATTTCGACCGCGACGTGGTCGTTTCCAATGGCAAGTTTCATGGCGAGTTCCTCCATTCTGAAATCACAAGCCCGGGCCCGCGCAAAACCGCGCCGCCCGGGCTGTTTTGTTTCGTTTACAGGTAGCTGGGGTCCGCCAGCCGCTTTTCGGCGTAGATGGCCGCGCCGACCGGGCCGTTGGCCTGGTTGGGACGCGAATAGCGGAGGTCGAGCGTCCGCTCGGGGTAGGGCTTGCGGGCGTAGCGGTGCACCGCTTCCTCCAGCGCGCCGCGCGGGAAGCCCTCCATCTGGAGCAGGCCGCCCCCCAGGATGACGCAGTCGGGGTCGAAGAGGTTGGCCTCCGCCGCGACCGCCTGTCCCATGCCCTCGAGGAAGTCCTGCATGACGCAGGAATCCATGTGCCGGGCGAAAAGCTGGTTGATCGGGGTGCCGGGGAAATGCTGCGCCTGGATCCGTTCGAGCGCGATGCCCGAGACGACCGTCTCCATACAGCTCACATTGCCGCACATGCACACCCGCTTGTTGCCGTAGACGGGCAGGTGCCCGAGCTCCGCGGCGACGCCGTTGCGGCCCAGCAGGATCTTTCCGTTGACCATCACGGCGTTGCCGATGCCGGTGCCGAAATAGATGCCCGCCACGCAGTCCTGCGCGGTGACGCCGAGGTCCTCGAGGTCGAAGAGCAGCAGGTAGTTGACGTCCCGGTTGATGAAGACCGGGATGCCGAGCGCGGATTCGAGCGCGTCGACGACGGCGAAATCGTCCGGGATACAGGCGATGTTCGGGGTCTGCACCACGACGGTGCGCGCGCGGTTGATGGTGGAAGGAAAGCCGATCGAGACGGCCTTGGGCATCTTTCCGCCGAGGTTGCGCCCGCAGTAGCCGCGGATGCACGCGGCCAGCTTCTGCGCGGGGTCGCAGTCCTCCAGGAAGGTGTCCCGCGTGCTCTGCCGCTCGAACGCCGACAGCCGGTGCGACCCGTCCACCAGGCCGAACCGCATATTCGTGCCGCCGATATCAATCCCGAGCACATACGCTTCCGATCCGTTCATGGTCTGGCCTCCCGTTCACAGTTTGACGCCGGTTTCTTCCTCAAACTGTCCTTTCATCTTGTCATATGCGGCCGCGAGGTCCGCGTCCAGGCTGAAGAGCCCCGAGGTGCCGAGGATAAAGGTCTCCGCGCCCGCGTCATAAAGCCGCTTGAAGGTTTTCTTATTGCAGGAGCCGTCGATCATGATCCGGTAATGCCAGCCGTTTTCCTCCCGCAGGCGCTTGGCCTCGGCGATCTTGTCGAGCATCTCGGTGATGAACGGCTGCCCCGCGAAGCCCACGTCCACCGTCATCAGCGTGAGCACGTCGATGCGGTTGAGGTAGTGCTTGCAGTAAGAGAGCGGGGTCGCCGGGTTGAGGGTGACGCCCACCTTGCAGCCCGCGTCCCTGATGTGGTTGAGGGTACGGAAGCAGTCGGTGTTGATCGTCTCCGCGTGGGGGCTGATGAGCGCCGCGCCCGCTTCGGCGCAGGCGTCGATCCAGTCGTTGGGGGCGGTGGTCATCAGGTGGACGTCCATCGGCTTTTTCGCCACCCGCGCGCAGGCCCGCATGAAATCGGGACTGAGGGTGATGTTCTTGCAGTAGTGGCCGTCCATGATATCGATGTGGTAGCCGTCGGCCTTCTGGTCGAGCACCTCGATCTGATGCTTGATGTCCAGGAAATCCATGCACATCAGGCTCACGGAAAATTCAGGTTTCATGATAACAAGTACCTCCGACAAATCTATAGGTCCCCCGCCCCGGCGGGCGGGGCGGGAGTGGGGAAAATCGGGAGCGCGCCGGTCAGTTCTTCCTGCTCGCGCCGAAGAACCGGTCGAGGGTCACGGCCAGGATGAGCAGGCAGCCCATCGCCAGCTGCTGGTAGTAGCTGGAGACGCCGACCATGTTGAGGCCGTTGTTGATGACGCCGATGATCAGGCCGCCGATGACGACTTTGGGGATCTTGCCGACGCCGCCGAAGAAGGAGGCGCCGCCGATGATGACGGCCTCGATGGCGAAGGTCTCGTAGCCGGTGCCGGCGTTGGGCTCGGCGGCGGCGAGGCGGGCGATGTTGACCATGCCGGCCAGCGCCGCGCAGACGCCCGAGATCGAGAACGCGAGGATGGTGTGCTTTTTGACGGTGATGCCGGCGTACCAGGCGGACTGCGAGTTGCCGCCGAGGGCGTAGAGGTTGCGGCCGCACTGGCATTTGGTCGTCAGGAAGGTGAGCACCGTCGCGGTGATGAGCGCCACGAGGATGGGAACCGGTACGACGCCGAACAGCTTGCCGCCCATCGTCTTGGAGAAAGCCACCGGCAGGCCGGAGACGGCGCGCGCGTCGGTGATGATGTAGACGAGGCTGCGCAGGATGGCCTGGGTGCCCAGCGTGATGATGAAGGGGGGCAGGCCGGTGGCGGTGACGAGCACGCCGTTTAAGAAGCCGATGAAGGCGCCGAACAGCAGCACGCCGACGAGGATGGCGACGACCGGGTGAAACCCGGCGTTGACCATCAGCTGCGCGGTGAGCGCGCCGGAGAGGGCCATGATCGAGCTGACGCTCAGGTCGATGCCGCCGAGCAGGATGGCAAAGAATTCGCCCAGGCCCAGCAGGATGGTGATCGAGCTCTGCTCCATCACCTTGACGAGGTTGCCGCCCGTCAAAAAGGTGGTGGGCCGCAGGATTCCGAATACGACGACCATGATCGCGAGGATCGTGATCGTGCTGTAGCGATCCCAGTAATCGCTGAAGGTGAAGGACCGTTTCGTGATCGTTTTCAACTTGCTCTCCTCCCGTGTCATGCAGTTTCGCCGGTAGCGGCCTTCGCGAGCTTTTCCTCGGTCGCGTCCGCCACTTCGTAGATTTCTGTGATCCTGCCGTCCGCCATGACGGCGATCCGGTCGCAGAGGCCGAGCAGCTCCGGCATTTCGCTGGAGACCACGATGACCCCGATTCCTCCGTCGGCAAGCCCGCGCATCAGCTTGTAAATCTCGCTCTTGGTCCCGACGTCGATGCCCTTGGTGGGCTCGTCGAAGATGAGCAGCTTGACGCCGGCCGCCATCCATTTGCCGAGGATGACCTTCTGCTGGTTGCCGCCCGAGAGCTGCGAGGTGAGCTGCTCGAGGGAGGCGCATTTGATCTGGATGTCCGCGCGCTCCTTTTCGGCGAGCCGCTGCTCCTCGGCGTTGTTGGTCAGCCCCAGCATCCCGTCGAGGGAGGAGCGCTTGAGCTGGTAGGCGATGGAGATGTTGCGCTTGTTGCTGAAGTTCTGGAAAAAGCCCGTCTCACGGCGGTTCTCGGTCACCATCCCGATCCCCTGGCGCAGCGCCTGGTAGGGATTCTTGATCGTGAGCCGCCTGCCTTCGAGCCACACTTCGCCCGAGGCCTTGGGCGCGGCGCCGTAGATGGCGCACATCGTCTCGCTGCGCCCCGCGCCGACGAGCCCCGAGAACCCGAGGATCTCGCCCCGGCGCAGGCTGAAGGAGATGTCCTTCGCCCTGCCGTCCTTGCGGGTGAGGTTTTTGCATTCGAACATCACGTCGCCGAATTCGTAGTGCTCCTCCGGCTTGTGCTGGTAGGTGCCCTTGATCTCGCGTCCGACCATCAGCCGGACCATGTCGTCGGTGGTGAGGTCGGCCACCTGGTAGGTGCCCACATAGCCGCCGTCCTTCATGATCGTGATGCGGTCGCCGATTTCGGCGATCTCGGAGAGCTTGTGGGAGATGAACACCACGCCCTTGCCCTCTTCCTTGAGCTGGCGGATGATGACGAAGAGCTTCTGGACCTCCTCCTCGGTCAGCGAGGAGGTCGGTTCGTCCATGACGATGACCTTCGCGTTAAAGGCAACCGACTTGGCGATCTCGACCATCTGCTTTTCACTGATGCTCAGGTCGCCCACGCTGGTGGTCGGCTTGCGGTTCGTGAGGTTGACCTTTTTGAGCAGTTCCTCGGTGCGCGCGTTCATTTCGGCGTAGTCGACCACGGCCAGCGGGCCCGCGTGCTTCATCGGCAGGCGGCCCATGAAGATGTTTTCGCGGATATCCAGCCAGTTGACCACGCTCAGCTCCTGGTAGATGATGCTGATGCCGCCCTCGGCGGACAGGTGCGGCGTGAGGTGGGAATACTCCTTGCCCTCCAGCACGATGGTCCCACCGTCCGGCCTGTAGGCGCCGCTGAGCACCTTCATCAGGGTCGATTTCCCGGCGCCGTTCTCTCCCAGCAGGACATGCACCTCGCCGGGGCGCACGTCAAAGTTGATGCGGTCCAGCGCCACCACGCCAGGAAAGCGTTTGGTGATTTCTTTCATTTGGATGATGGGTTCCAATCGCGCCCTCCCCTTTCAAAGAGATGATCATTTCCGGCACCGCCGCCAGACGCGGTCAGCTGGGCAGGCGCCCCGCCGGGGCGCGGTGCCTGCCACTCGCAGCGCCTGACGCAGCGCCGCCCCCTGCGGGGCGGCGGCGGCGCGTCTGCGTCGGGTGATTACTTGATATACTCGGAGGCGTTCTCGCTGGTGATGAGGATCGCGTCGATGCCGTAGACCGGGACCTCGGCGCCGATTTCCATCGCCGCGTCGTTCTCAACGGCCTCGACCATCAGCTGCAGGCCCTTCGCGCCGACGGCGGCGGGGTCCTGCGCGACGGTGGCGGTCAGCTTGCCGTCCGCGACGGACTGGATCGCATCGTCGTTGCCGTCGGTGCCGCAGACCTTGATGTCCTTGCCGGAAGCCTCGACAGCCTCCTGCACGCCCATCGCCATGGTGTCGTTGCAGCAGTAGATCGCCTTGAGGTCGGGATGCGCGGTGATGTAGTTGGTGGCGACGTCATACGCCTTGGTGCGGTCCCAGTCGGCCGGCTGGCTCTCAACGATCGTGAGGCCCGCGGCTTCAAAGGCGGCCTTCGCGCCGTCGCGGCGGTTCTCACCGGAAACCGCGCCGGCCTTGCCCTCGACGATGGCGACTTCGCCGGCGCCGCCGATCTGCTCGATCAGGTATTCCGCGCCGAGTTTGCCGACCGCGACGTTGTCGGTGGCGACATAGGCGTAGCAGGCGCCGCCCAGCTCGGCGAGCGCGTCCATATTGACCTTCTCGTCGATGTCGACGATCTTGATGCCCTTGGAGGTCGCGTCAGCAATCGCGTTGTTCAGGTTCACGTCGGAGATCGGAGCCACGCCGATCGCCTTGTAGCCGGTGGAGATGGCGTTCTCGAGCAGAGTGACCTGTCCCTCGACGTCGTCCTCGGTGTTGGCGGCGTAGATGTCGACCTTGATGCCCATCTTGTCGGCCTCGGCCTGGATGCCGTCGCGCATGGTCTGCCAGAACTGGCTGGAGAGAACCTTCAGGACAACGGCGTATTCCGCCTTGCCCTCGGCGGCCGGGGCGCTCTCGGCGGGAGCCGCGTCGGTGCTCGAAGCCTCAGCCGCGGGCTGGGAAGGCTGGGCGGGGGTGGACCCGCAGGCCGCCAGGCTCAGACCGATTGCCATAGCCAAAAGAATCGCGATGATCTTTTTCATTGAATTTCCTCCTAACATGTTGTCCCGTCCCGGTCGGGGCGGAAAGTGTCGAAAACGGGTAATCGTTTTCTCACTGCATCCCAAATATAATATTTCGCCAGTTGAATGTCAACCGCGTGGAATCAATTTCATCGATTTGATGGGTAATCGTTTGCTCATCTTGTGCAAATTACCCGGATTGATTACAAAAGCGTAACAAAAAACGGGCGCCGCCCAAAGGCGGCGCCCGTTTGATCACCTTTTTCCCGTCACCGGCGGGTGGAATTCCGCACCGTCAGCGTCACGGGCAGCCGGTAGTGGCTGCGCTCGGGGCGCTCCCCGCGCATCATCTGGAAGAGCAGCTCGGTGGCCAGCCGCGACATCTCCGCCACGTCCTGGTGCACGCTCGTGAGCCCGGGGCCGCACGCCTCGGCGAGCTGGCAGTCGTCGAACCCGGTCACCAAAACGTCGCGCGGCACCGAAAGCCCGTGCTCGCGCAGCGCGATGACCGCTCCCGCGGCCATCGTGTCAGTGGTGGACATGACGGCGTCGAACGCCACCCCGCCGTCGAGCAGGTCGGCGACCGCCTTGCGCGCGCCGTCGATCGAGACGGCGTCGAGGTTGATGCGCAGGGCCTCTTCCTCCTCCACGCCCGCCTCCCCGATCGCCCGCTGGAAGCCCCTGTACCGGGCGAGCTGGTTGGAGTCGTTGCCGAGGCATTTAAGGATGAGGATGTGCCGGCAGCCCGCGCCCAGCAGCTCCCGCGTGGCGAGATAGCCCCCCTGGGTGTTGTCCGACTCGATCATCACGCCCTCCCCGCGCTCCTTTTCGCTGCGGGAGGGGCGGTCGACGTAGACCACCGGCAGGCTGTCCAGCTCGGTGTAGTTGCGGGTGCTGGAGATCAGCACGATCCCGCTGACGTTCTGGGCGGTCAGCGACCGGATGTGCTTCTTTTCCAGCGAGGAGGATTCGTTGGTGTTGCAGATCAGGCAGGAGTAGCCCCGCCGGGTGAACTCCATCTCAAGGTGGAGCACCACGTTGGCGAAATGCGGGTTGGTGATGTCCGGCACCACCACGCCGATGACGCGCGTGCGGCTGGTGCGCAGCCCCTTGGCGCTCATGTTCGGGGTGTAGTCGTTCTGCCGGATGACCCGGAGCACCCGCTCCTCCGTCTCCTTGGAGAACCGCCCGTTCTGGTTGATGACACGGGAGACCGTTGCGGTCGAAACGCCGGCCAGCTGGGCGATCTCCTTGATGCTTTTGGCTTTTTCCACACCTGTCCCTCCCGATCCGCGCCGGAAACGCTCATTTCCGAACAGTATACGCGCTGTGCGGGCGTTTTGCAAGTCCCCCGCGGCTTTCGCTATTTCATCCCCTTGAGGGGCAGAATCTCCTGGTAGACGGCGTGGTACATCGGCGGGATGACCTTGTCGAGGTGGATGCTCCCGAAGAACCAGTGCTTGTAGCGCACCGTCTGGGAGACCTCGTCGAGGAACGCCTCCAGCTGGTTCACGTGGTCGCGGTCCATGTTGAGGAACCCGTTGACCGTGTTGGAGGCCGAATGGGTGATGATGTAGTCGACGACGTTGCCGCGGGCCGCCAGGTTCTCCCGCGCGTGCGCAAGCTCCTCCGGGTCGGGCAGCTCGCCCGGCCACCAGCTCGCGCCGGGGACGCGCGCGTCCGAATCGGAGCTCTCCCCGCCCCCGAAGGTGAAGACCTCGTCGCTTTCGATCGTGTAGATCTCGCCGCGGAGCAGCTGGTGGCATTTGCCGCTGATCTGCCGCGCCTTCCCGCCGCAGAAGTCGACGACCGGGTAGCCCGCGAGCAGGTCGAGGTTGTCGTGGGTGCCCTCGACGAAGAGGACGCTGTAGCGGCGCTTGCCCAGCCATTTGAGCACCCGCTGTTCCTTCTTGGAGCCGTCCCACACAAAGCCGAAATCGCCGCAGACGATCAGCGTGTCGCCCTTTTTGAGCTTTTTGGCGGCCCTTCCCTTGAAGCGGCCGAGGTCGGCGTGGACATCTCCCGTCACATAAATCATAGATCGTTTCCCCCGTGGATGGCGGTTATTTCGCGGCCGCGATGGCCCGGTCGAGATCGGCGATCAGGTCCGCCGGGTCCTCCAGCCCCACCGACAGGCGGACGGTCTCCGGCGTGATGCCGCTCTCGGCGAGCTGCTCGTCGGAGAGCTGGCTGTGGGTGGTGGAGGCCGGGTGGCTGATGAGGGTGCGGGAATCGCCGACATTGGTGACGTGCAGGATGAGTTCGAGCGAGTCGATGAGCTTCGCGCCCCGCTCGCGGCCCCCCTTGAGCCCGAAGGTGAAGACGCCGCCCGCGCCCTTCGGCAGGTATTTCCGCACAAGCGGGTAATAGGGGCTGGACTTGAGACCCGGATAGTTGACGAACGCCACGTCGGGGTGGCTTTCGAGGTGTTCGGCGATCGCGAGGGCGCTCTCGGAGATGTGCCTCATGCGCAGCGAGAGGGTCTCGATGCCCTGCATGATGAGGAAGGCGCTCAGCGGCGCGCAGCAGCCGCCGAGGTCGCGCAGCATCATGGCGCGCAGCCGGGAGAGGAAGCCCGCATTGCCGCAGTCCTTGGCGAAGACGACCCCGTGGTAGCTGACGTCCGGCTCGGTGTAGAGCGGGAAGCGGGGATTGCCGTTGAAGTCGAAGGTGCCCGCGTCGGTCACGATGCCGCACATGGCGGTGCCGTGGCCGCCAAGGAACTTGGTGGCGGAGTGAACGACGTAGTCCG
The DNA here is from genome assembly GCF_030825285.1 of Anaerotruncus massiliensis (ex Togo et al. 2026). Taxonomy (NCBI): domain Bacteria; kingdom Bacillati; phylum Bacillota; class Clostridia; order Eubacteriales; family Oscillospiraceae; genus Anaerotruncus; species Anaerotruncus massiliensis (ex Togo et al. 2026). The sequence goes on along the minus strand of NZ_JAPJQF010000037.1, from coordinate 17,175 downwards.
CGCCGTAGTCGATGGGGCGCAGCAGGTAGGGGGTGGTGAAGGTCGAATCGACGATCATCGGGACGCCGTGCCGGTGGGCGATCGCCGCGATCGCCTCGATGTCCGCCACGTTCGCGTTGGGGTTGCCGATCGCCTCGACGAAGAACGCCTTGGTGCGGTCGGTGACGGCCGCCTCCCAGGCGCCGAGGTCGCCCGGGTCGACGAATTTCACCTTGACGCCGATCCGCCCGAGGGTGACGCCCATCATGTTGATCGCGCCGCCGTAGATGCAGATGGAGGAGACGATCTCGTCCCCCGCGCCCGCGAGGTTCAAAAAGGTGTGGACCATCGCCGCGTGCCCCGACGCGAAGGCGAGCGCGCCGATGCCGCCGTCGAGCGCGGCCACCCGGCGCTCGAGCGCGTCGACGGTGGGATTGCTCAGGCGGGTGTAGATGTTGCCCGGCTCCTTGAGCTCAAAGAGCCGCGCCGCGTGCTCGGTGCTGTCGAAGGTGTAGGCGGTCGTCTGGTAGATGGGCAGCGCCACCGAATGGGTCTCGGGGTCGGGCTGGGTGCCCGCGTGCACCATCAGCGTGTCGAAGCCGTAATTTTTATCCGCGTAATCCAGCATCTCAATTCCTCCCGTGCTGCAAAATTCCTCGAAATTTGTCTTTTCTTTTGTCGGAACTTTTGGTATACTGTGGGTAGATATTGGCTATTCTAGTAAAATGTATCGGGTTCATTTTATCACAATTTGCCACCGGGCGCAATCGGCAATCCACATTTGATCTGACGCCGCTGCTTGAATCCTGCCGCAAAGCAGCCGGCTTTTGTGATACCGCTCCGGCAGCGGGGAAACGGAAGCTGAAATGAAAAGATGGTGCGCATTCCTCCTGGCGATGACGATCGCCTGTACCATGCTGGCCACGCCGCTTTTGGCGGCTCCGAAGGACGACGGCGCCTCCGCCGGCTCGTCGGAAGCCTCATCGGGGAATTCCTCGTCGGAGCCGGACTCCTCCGGCTCTCCGGACGGCGCGTCCGGCGGCGCCGGGAGCGCCTCACCGGACGCCTCCCTCTCCCCCTACGTGCCCCCCGACGAGGAGCTCTACCAGTCGCAGGGCATCTACCTGCTCAACGTCGACTCGGGCGAGCCGGTCTACAACCGCAACGAGATGGAGCGCATCCAGCCCGCCTCGCTGACCAAGATCATGACCGCGCTCGTCGTGCTCGAGAGCGACCACGACCTCGACAACGAGACCACCGAGCTCAAGACCTATATCCAGAACTATCTCTATAATCTTCAGGCGGGCGACGGCGGCATCTACCAGGGGGTGCAGTTCACGCTGCGCGACCTGCTCTACGGCTCCCTCACCCAGTCGGTCAACGCCGCCGCGATGATGCTGGCCGACTATGTCGGCAACGGCAGCATCGAGGACTTCTGCGTGATGATGAACCAGAAGGCCAAGGAGATCGGCGCGAAAAACACCCACTTCTCCAACCCCACCGGCCTCTACATCGAGGGGGAGGAGAACTACACCACCGCCTATGACATGGCCCTCATCGCCCAGTACGCGATGCAGAACGAGGACTACATGGAGATCGCCAACACCCGGGTCTACACCGCCTACCCGACCGGCGGCCCCGAGAGCGGCATCACCTGGATCTCCACCAATAAGATGATCAACGCCGCCGACACCGACGGCTACTACTACGAGGGCCTGCGCGGCATCAAGACGGGCACCCTGCCCGAGCCGGGGCAGGGGGTCGTCAACTTCGTCTCCACGGCGACGCGGGACGGCTACACCTACCTCGCCGTCTGTCTGGGCGCGCCCTACCGCAGCCCCGACGGCGAAATCTACGCCAACAACCTCGCCTTCCGCGACACCGCGCGCCTCTACGACTGGGCGTTCGACAGCTTCCGCGTCAAGACGCTCATGAGCGTGGGCGAGGAGGTCGCGGGGGTCAACGTGCGGCTCTCGTGGGACACCGACTATATCAAGCTCTTCGCGGCGGACAAGTTCGCCACCCTCGTGCCCAAGGACGTGACCGGCAGCGACATCGAGCCGCAGGTCGAGATCTACAAGGCGATCGAGCGCCCGGTGAAGGGCCAGAAGGGCAAGACCGAGCTCTTCATCGACGCGCCCGTCGAAAAGGGGCAGGAGGTCGGCCGCGTCAAGCTGATGCTCATGGGCGAGGAGGTCGGCAGCGTGCCGCTTGTCGCGGGCGAAACGGTCGAGGCGAGCGTCGCGCTCGTCTACCTGGAAAAGGTGAAGGCCTTCTTCGGCAACTTCATCTTCAAGTTCATCCTCATCTTCGTCATCATCGTGATCGTCCTCTATATCGCCCTGATGATCGTGCGCAACCACAACAAGCGCCGCTACCAGGCCAAGCGCCGCCGCCCGCCCCAGCAGAAGCGGTAAATCGGATTTGAAACGGGATGCCTCGCGGCATCCCGTTTTTCATGCAGTAAAACGGGATTTCCGCCGCACCTTTTGATTGAAACGGCCGTGCACAAGCCGCCCGCCGGGGCGTGGAATATCCCGACATGATGAATTGGGAGGTCAAAAAAATGAAACGAAGCCATTGGGTCCCGCTTTTTGCCGTCCTCGCCGCACTCTCCCTCCTGCTGAGCGCCTGCGGCGCGTCGTCGTACCCCAAAACCGCCGCCGCGACGCCGTCCCCCGCCATGGCGGACTCCGCCGCATACGGCGGATACGCGGAGGACGCGGCCGCCGATATGGGCGGCTTCCAGATGCAGTCGCTCGCGGCGGAGGCCCCGGCCGAAGCGCCCGAACCGAGCGCGCAGGTATCCGACGAGGCGCTCGCCGGCCGCAAGATCGTCAAGCACAGCTACCTCTCCCTCGAAACAATGGAGTTCGAGCGGGCGCTCGCGCAGATTTCGGAGCTCGTCAGCGGGGCCGGCGGCTATGTGGAGAGCCAGAGCGTCGACGGCCGGAGCCTCAGCTACCGCGGCAGCTACTACGAGCGCAGCGCGTCGGTCACCGCGCGGGTGCCCGCCGAAAAGCTCGACGAGGTGGTCGCCGGCGTCGGGGGACTCTGCAATATCGTCTCCCGCAGCGAGAATATGGACGACATCACCGACAGCTACTTCGACGCGCAGGCGCGCCTCGATTCCCTGCGGCAGCAGGAGGCGTCGCTGCTCGAGATCCTCTCCAAGGCGGAGAAGCTCGAGGACGTCGTCCAGCTCCAGACCGCGCTTTCCGACGTGCGCTACCAGATCGAATCCCTCACCGCCCAACTCAAGCGGATGGATTCGCAGGTGACCTACTCCTACCTCAACATGGACCTGCGCGAGGTCGTCGAGTACCAAGAGACGGCCGCCAAGCCCAAGACCTTCGGTGAAAAGCTCTCCGCCGCCGCGACGCGCGCCGGCAACCACCTTGTCGCGTCGGTGCAGGGGCTCCTGCTCTTCGTCGTCGAGGCCGGTCCCCTGCTGATCCTCTGGGCCGTGATCATCCTCGCGATCCTGCTGGCCGTCCGCGCCATTTTGCGCGCCGCCAAAAAGCGCCGCGGGAAAAGGGCTCCCAAGCAGCCCGCAGCCCCTGCGGCGCAGGGTTCCCCCGCGCCGGAGAATGAGAAGCCGCAGGAATGACCCGTTTGAAAAATTTATGGAAACAGCGGCCCCGCGAAAGCGGGGCCGCTGTTTTTTCGGGCATCCGCTTGACTTTTATCGGGAACGCGCTATAATTCATATTAGTATGAATTTCATATTTATATGGTTACGGAGGCGCTTATGGAAATTCCGAAGGGGCATCACATTTTCGGCACGGTCAAGGTGGGCGAGCGGGGCCAGATCATCATCCCGAAGGAGGCGCGAGAGCTCTTCGGCATCAAGGCCGGGGACATCCTGCTCGTCCTCGGGGACGAAAAATGGGGGATCGCCGTCACGAAGGCGGACGTCCTGCAGGCCCACGCGCAGGAGGTCTTCCAGATGATCGAGGAGGCCGGGAAGCATGAGGATTGAAGATACCACCCTCTCCTTTCTGGAGGAGGACTGCCTCCAAAGGTTCGGGAGGGCGGAGGGCGCGGAGGTATTCAGCCGGACGCAGGAGCGGTACCGGGACCTTCTGGAGGGCGCCGACGACCGCGGGAGCCCCGCCATCCGGGAACACCTCCAGAAAAAGCTCTTCCCGCCCATGGCCTACTACCTGACGCTGCTCGAGCGGGGGATCCCGCGGGAGAAGGCGCTGGACCTGACCGGGGAGGAGACGCGCCGGGCGGCGGGCGTCAAGCGGGAGCAGATGCGGCGCCTCGCCGGGCTCCCCTTCGCCTACACCCTCTACCGCTTCGCCTGCAAATCGTTCATGAGGAAGAACTTCCCCGAGGAGGGCTGGGAAACCGAGTGGGTCCGCTGCGACGGGGAGGAGCTCCACTTCAACCTCGGCAGGTGCATCTACTGGGACCTCACGCGGCTGCACAGCTGCCCGGAGCTGTGCCGGCTCTACTGCGAAAACGACCTCGTCTCCTTTTCGGGGCTGCTCCCGAAAATCCGGTTTGAGCGCGGCGGCACGCTGGGGACCGGCGCCCCCCGCTGCGATTTCCACTTCCTGAAGGGTGCGTCCCGCCCGGCTCCCCCCAAATGAAAAGAGGCCGTCCTTCCGGACGGCCTCTTCTTTGCGGTTTTGCAGAAACTTACTTGAGTTCGACGGTCGCGCCGGCATCCTCGAGTTTCTTCTTGATGTCTTCGGCGTCGGCCTTGGAAGCGCCTTCCTTGACCGGCTTGGGAGCCTCGTCGACCAGGGCCTTCGCCTCTTTGAGGCCCAGGCCGGTGATCTCCTTGACCAGCTTGATGACGCCCATCTTGGAAGCGCCGGCGTTGGTCAGGATGACGTCGAACTCGCTCTTCTCCTCAGCGGCGGGAGCAGCGGCGGCGGCGCCGCCGGCGACCATCACCGGAGCGGCGGCGGAAACGCCGAACTCTTCCTCGATCGCCTTGACCAGCTCGTTGAGCTCAAGGACGGTGAGGCCTTTGACATCTTCTACAAACTTCAGAATTTTCTCAGAAGCCATAATAAATACCTCCTATAAGTTTCATTTCAGTGGAACGTCGTAAACCGCTCATTCGGCGGCGGGAGCGGCCTCCTCGGCCGTGGGGGCGGGTTCCTCGGCCGCGGGAGCGGCCTCGGCGGGAGCGGCAGCCTCTTCGGCAGGGGCGGCTTCCTCGGCGGGAGCGGCCTCGCCGCTCTTCTCGGCGATCGCGTTGAGCGCGACGGCCAGACCGCGCAGGTTGCCCTGCAGCGCGCTGCACAGCATCGAAAGCAGCGCTTCCCTGTTCGGGAGCTTGCCGAGTTCCGCGACCTTCGCGGCGTCGATCACGCCGCCGTCAACAAAGCCGGCCTTGACAACAAACTTTCCCTTGCTGTCCTCCGCATACTTGGTCAGGATCTTGGCCGCGACGACCTGATCGCCGTCGCTCAGGGCCAGGGCGGTGGTTCCTTCAAGCACCGAATCCAGTGCGTCGTAACCGACCTCCTTTGCCGCGAAGCGGAGCAGCGTGTTCTTGACGACCGCGTACTCGACGCCGGCTTCCCTCAGTTCCTTACGGAGCTTGGTATCGTCGGCGACATTGATCCCCTTGTAGTCGACCAGCACGCCCGCGGCAGCATTTTTCAGCTTTTCCGTCAGCGCGGCGACCGCCTCTTGTTTCTGCTGGAGAATTTTCTCGCTTGGCAAATTCATTCACCTCCAACTGATTCATCAAAAAAAGCCCTTTTCGCCATACCGCGAAAAGAGCATTCAAACCCGCGCGTCACCGCGAGGGGATTACGCCTTTCCTCGGCAGGCAAGGCCGGAGCCTTTTATGTCGTAATGACACCTGCTGTCTTCGGACAGCTTTGTAAGTCTATCATATTTTTGCCAGCCTGTCAAGCCCTGATGCGCCCTTTGCCCGTTGCGGGCGGGAAATTTTTCTGGTATGATGGATGGGATGAAAAAACGCACCGGACGGAGGAGATTTTCATGGATCTGCGGGAACAGCAGCGGCGCGCCTTTGAGGAAAACCCCGGGCTGGAGGCCTTCCAGAAGCGCAAAAGGGCGCTTTTGTGGGGGATGTTCTTCCTGATGATGCTCCTCAAGGCCTTCAACCTCTTCGCCGTCTCGGGGACCGCGCTGCTGCCGCTGGTCGCCGGGCTCGCACTGGGCGCGCTGGTGCCCGGCATCGTCGCCCTGGCCCTCTACCGCGGCCCGTGGAAGCTCGCCTTCCTGCTCTACGCGCTCGCCGCCGTCTCCCTGGCGGACATCCTGAAGAACGCCCTGCCCGTGCTTTCGCTCGGCGTTCCGCTGGCGCCGCTCTTCTACGTGGTGCTGGCGATTGAGAGCGTCAGCTGCGCCTACACGCTCCTGCTCGCGGTCTACCTGACCGTCCCGGCCAAAAGCCGCGAATACGCGCGGCTGACCTGCGGGCTTTACGACGCGTGGCGCGACGAGACGCGCCGCCAGAGCGGCCGCAGGCCGTGACGGACTCCCGCAAAAAAGCTCCCCGCGAAAGCGGGGAGCTTTTTATTTTCAGCAATCAGACAAAGCGGCCGGGGTTGATCTTGATGCCGGGGCCCATCGTGGAAGCGACCACGCAGGACTTGACATACTGGCCCTTGGCGGCGGCGGGCTTCGCTTTCACGATCGCGCCGAGCAGGGTGTCGAAGTTCTCCTGCAGCTTCTCCACGCCGAAGGAGACCTTGCCGATCGGGCAGTGGATGATGTTGGTCTTGTCGAGGCGGTACTCGATCTTACCGGCCTTGGCCTCCTGGACGGCCTTGCCGACGTCGGGGGTGACGGTGCCGGCCTTCGGGTTCGGCATAAGGCCGCGGGGGCCGAGGATCTTACCGAGGCGGCCGACGATGCCCATCATGTCGGGCGAGGCGATCACGACGTCGAACTCCATGAAGCCTTCCTTCTGGATGCGCTCCATCAGGTCCTCCGCGCCGACGATATCGGCGCCCGCGTCGAGCGCGGCCTGGGCCTTGTCGGCCTTGCAGAAGACGGCCACGCGGACCTTTTTGCCGGTGCCGTTGGGGAGCACGACCGCGCCGCGGACCTGCTGGTCGGCATGGCGGCTGTCGACGCCCAGACGGACATGGACCTCGACGGTCTCGTCGAATTTCGCCTTGCCGGTTTTCGTGCAGAGATCAAGCGCCTCGGCCGTGTCGTACAGCTTCTGGCTGTCGACCAGCTTTGCGCTGTCTGTATATTTCTTACCGTGTTTCATCTGAACATTTCCTCCTTAGAGTGGTCATTAACGGATTTTTCCTCCCACCCGGGAGCTTAGTCTGCGACTTCGACGCCCATGCTGCGGCAGGTGCCCGCGATCATGCTGATCGCCGTTTCGACATTCGCAGCGTTGAGGTCGGGCATTTTCAGCTCCGCGATCTTCCTGAGCTGTTCCTTGGTGATCGTGCCGACCTTGGTCTTGTTGGGCACGCCGGAACCGCTCTGCAGGTTGATCGCCTTTTTGATCAAAACGGCCGCAGGCGGCGTTTTGGTGATAAAGCTAAAGGAACGGTCGGCATACACAGTGATGACGACCGGGATAATCATACCCGCTTCGTTCTTGGTACGCTCGTTGAAATCCTTGGTGAAGGCCATGATGTTGACGCCGTGCTGGCCGAGCGCCGGGCCGACCGGCGGGGCGGGCGTTGCCTTGCCTGCCGGGATCTGCAGCTTGATATAGCCGACTATCTTCTGAGCCATTTAAAAAGCACCTCCAAAATTAGTGGTTCATTTCGGGACGCAGGAACGTCCCTCCCACAAGCCGGCTCACGCCGGCTCATATCGCCGGAATCGCACCGGCACCTCTCAAAAAAGATTAATTCAAGGGTTCGATCTGGTCGATTTCGAGTTCGACGGGCACGTCCTTGCCCATCATCGAAACGGTGACGCGCACAAGGGCGTTCTGCAGGTCGATCTCGTCGACCGTGCCGATGAAGCCCTCGAGATAACCGTCGCTCACCCGGACCGAATCGCCCACCGCAAAATTGACCTCAATGTTGCGCTGCTCGACGCCCAGCCGCTGCACCTCTTCCTCCGTCAGGGGGACGGGCTTGCTGCCCGGCCCGACGAACCCGGTGACGCCGCGGATATTGCGCACGACATACCAGCTGTCGTCGGTCATGATCATTTTCACGAGCACGTAACCCGGAAAAATTTTGCGTTCGACTTCGCGTTTTTTGTTGTCCTTGATCTCCGTGACCATTTCGGTGGGAACCTTCACCTCGCCGATCAGGTCCTGGAGCTTCCTGTTTTCCACCGCTTTTTCAATGTTCGTGGCAACCTTGTTCTCATAACCGGAATAGGTGTGCACCACATACCATCTCATATCAGAGTCCGCCATGCATCCACCTCCCGATCATTTTAACACCAGCATCCTTACCGCCGTCATCCGAGCAGGCTGGTAAAGAGATGGATCAGCAGGGTTGCGACGGTGTCGAAGCAGGCGACGACGATCGCGGAGATCACGACCATGATAACGACGATCACCGTATTGTTGATGACCTGTTTCTTGCTGGGCCAGACGATCTTTTTGACCTCGCCTTTGATATCCCTGAAAAAGCGTTTCACCCTGTCGATGAAGCCGGGTTTTTTCTGCGCTGCGCTATCTGCCATCGTTAGACCCGCCTTTCATCCTCACTTCGTTTCCCTGTGCAGGGTGTGCTTCCGGCAGAACTTGCAGTACTTGTTCATCTCAAGTCTGTCGGGATCGTTCTTCTTGTTTTTCATCTTGTTGTAGTTGCGCTGTTTGCACTCCGTGCAGGCCAGAGTAATTTTCACTCTCATTTCGGCACCTCCTGATAATACCGGATTTTTTTGCCTCCCTCGAAAAGGAAACAGGTTGTTTTTGGACAAAAAAAATAACCCTTTTAGAGGTGTACTCATCATACCACAACGGGCCTGTCCAGTCAAGCCCCGAATTCCGTTTTTTTACATGATTTCAGCCCTTTTCGGCGCGGATCTCAAGCATCAGCCGCGCCCCGAGGCAGAACCCCTCCCGGAACGCGTCCTGCTGCTCGATCGCGAAGATGTCCGCCTTCGCGGCCATCAGCGCGTCCAGCCGCTCTTTCTGGCCCGCGTCCAGCATGGCGTGAAGCGCGTCGTAACGCGCGCAGAGGCTGCTCGCCGCCTCCTGCCACCCAGGCACCTCGCGCATGTCCCGGCTCTCCAAATGAAACTCTCCCGTGTACAACGCAGTGATCATTGACATTGAAATTCCCCCTTTGGGGATATCATAACGCATTTCTTGATGGAGTTGTTGCTTCTACTACAAAATTGTGGTGCGAGAATCCTATCTCGCACTATGGAACTTGACTTTTCCCACTTTTCGCATATAATAAAAGCAGACAGGAGGCGTAACCGTTAAACGGTTATTCCGCCGGTTGATCGATCAAAAGTAACCGTCAACTTTTGGAAGGGTGGACGGTTACTTTTTTATTGCCACGATGATGAACAGCATAAGCATCGCAAAGATGATTATGTACTCCATCCGCGCACCACCTCCTCCCTGCCGGGCTGCCCGGCAGCGGAAGGCGGAAGAACCGTCCGACGAAACGCGCTCCTGTCTGTTTTTATTATTAATGGGATATCTTTCCTTTGTCAACATATATGTGCAGGCGCCCGCGAAACGGGCGCCTCTTTTGTTCCTCTTTTTCTTGAAAAAAGGAACCGAAAAAATCGCCTGAAGCAGGGCCTGCGGGCCCGGGCTCAGGGCTCCGCCCTCGAAAAGGCCCCGCGTTCCTTCCGGAACGCGGGGCCTTTTCTCACCCGCCGCCTTTTGAAAAAGGCGGGCGAAAACTTTGTTTCGCGGGCCGCGGCCCGCCTGGGCCGACGCTTCCCGTCTTAGATAAAGCCCAGATAACCCAGGCCGAAGACCCAGAAGAAGATCGTCACGACCGAGAACATCGTGCCGAACACCACGAGGTGCCCCGCGAGGTCGTAGTCCGCGTCCATCGCGTGGGCCATGTTGAAGGAGGCCACCGCCGTCGGCGCGACAAACATGCCCATCAGCCCCACCAGCTCGACGCCGCGGAAGCCCATCCAGATCGTGATCGGCAGCATGATCGCGGGCACGATCACCAGCCGGCCCGCCACGCCCACGATGATGTTGCGCAGGTTGCCGCGCACCGCGCCGAAATTGAAGAGCCCGCCCAGCACCATGAGCGCCACCGGCGTGGAGCACCGGGTGATGTCCCGCAGGGAGGTCACCACCGGGACGGGGAGCTGGATGCGCAGCGCGACCGTCAGGTAGCCGAGGATCGCCGCGACGATATAGGGGTTTTTGAGCACGCCGAGCGCGATTTTGCCCGGCTTGATCTTTCCGCCGCGGAAGATCTCCAGCTCAATGACCGTCAGCACGTTGTAGAGCGGCACCACCACCGACACGAGCAGCGAGATCGGGCCGATGTTGCCCTCCCCGAGGATCGAGGTGCCGATCGCCGTGCAGAAGAGCACCGCGTTGGTGCGGAAAAGCCCCTGAAGCAGCGCGGCGCGGCGGGGGTTTTCCTTCTCGATCACCACCGTGATGATCCACAGCGCGGTGAACAGGAGCAGCTCGCTCACCACGGCGAAAAGCAGCATCCGCCCGCTTTCGCCAATGGGGGTGCGCGCCGTGTAGATGTTATAGTAGAGAAGCGGCGCCATGAATACTTTAAAACAGACGTCGTTCATCTTGTCGAGCGTGTGCTGGTCGAACATGCCGATCCTGCGCAGCAGGCAGCCCAGCGCGAGCATCAGGAACATCGGCACGACGACGTTCATGGCCATTTGCAGGCTTTCCACACAATCCCTCCTCCATTCTGTCAATAGTACAATCTTAGCCGTGTGCGGGCGGAAAGTCAAGAAATCCCGTGCGCCTTGTGATTTTGGATAAGCGCGCCCCCGCTTCCCGCCAAAATACCGACAGGTTACCTCATTGCGTACTATCGGCGTTTGTGCTAGAATATAGATTGAATTATTATGAATATTTCTATATCTGGATGTGAGGGGTTTTCTTTGGGCAAAAAAACAGTGGCCGTGGTTTTCGGCTCGGTCTCCAGCGAATACGAAGTCTCCCTGCGCTCGGCGGCGTCGGTGCTGCGCAACATTCCGCGCGACCGCTACGACGTGGTCATGGTCGGCATCACCAAGGACGGGCGCTGGTATGAATACGGCGGGTCGGTCGACGACCTTGAGGCGGACCGGTGGCTCGAAAACGGCCCCGTCACCCCGGCGGTCATCTCCCCCGACCGCTCCTGCGGCGGACTGCTGCGCCAGGCCCCCGGCGGGCCGGAAAACGTCCCTGTCGACGTGATCTTCCCCGTCATGCACGGCGAGCACGCCGAGGACGGCACCATCCAGGGGCTTTTCGAGATGGCGGGCATCCCCTATGTGGGCTGCGGGGTGCTGGCCTCCTCCACCTGCATGGACAAGGACGTCACCCACATCCTGCTCGAGGCCGCTGGCATCCGCACCGCGCCCTACGCGGCGCTCGTGCGTCCGCAGCTCGCCCGCTTCGATTCCCTCGAGCCATCCCTGCGGGAGAAGCTCGGCTACCCGATGTTCGTCAAGCCCGCCAACACCGGCTCGTCGGTCGGCGTCGGCAAGGCGAAGGACCGGGCGGGGCTGCTCGCCGCCCTGAAGGAGGCGTTCCGCTACGACCGCAAGGTGGTGGTGGAAAAGGCGATCGTGGGCGCGGAGGTCGAATGCGCCGTGCTCGGCAACTACACCGACGCGGCCGCGGCGGTCGTCGGGGAGATCGTCCCCCACCACGAATTTTACGACTACGAGGGCAAATATCTCGACGATTCCACCGACCTTTTCATCCCCGCGCGCATCCCGAAGGAGACGAGCGAGGCGATCCGCACGGCCGCCGTGCGGGCGTTCGCTGCGATGGGCTGCACCGGGCTGGCGCGTGTCGATTTCTTCGCGGAGCGGGACGGCGGGATCATCCTCAACGAGATCAACACGCTGCCCGGCTTCACCTCGATCTCCATGTACCCCAAGCTCTTCGAGGCGGCGGGCGTCCCCTATCCCGAGCTGATCGACCGGCTCATCCGGCTCGCGCTGGAAAAATAATCGAACGAACCATTCAGCAAGAAAGAGGTGAGCGGTATGGACAACCGTGCGATCGGCGTCTTTGATTCGGGGCTGGGCGGCCTCACGACCGTCCGGGAGCTGCGCAAGCTGCTGCCGGACGAACGGATCGTCTATTTCGGCGACACCGGGCGGGTCCCCTACGGGAACCGCAGCCGTGAGACGATCCGGAAATATGCGATGCAGGACATCCGCTTCCTCAAACGGCACGAGGTCAAGCTGGTCATCGCGGCCTGCGGCACCGTCAGCTCGGCCCTCACGCCCGAGCTTTCCGCCGAGGCGGGCGTGCCCTTCTCGGGGGTCGTCGTCCCCGCCGCGCAGGCGGCCTGCGCCGCCACCGTCAACGGCCGCATCGGCGTGATCGGCACCACCGCGACGGTGCGTTCGGGCGCCTATGGGCGCGCCATCCGCACGATCAACCCCGACGCGCGCACCTTCGGCAACGCCTGCCCCCTCTTCGTGCCGCTGGTGGAAAACGGCTTTATCCAGCCGGACAACGAGATCACCGCGAAGGTCGCGGAAATCTACCTCAAGCCCATGATCGACGAGCGGGTCGACACCCTCATCCTCGGCTGCACCCACTACCCGCTCATCTACGATATCATCGACCGGGCGCTCGGCTCCCGCGTCACCCTCATCGACGCCGGCAAGCAGGTCGCGCGCTGGGCGCAGGGCTATCTCGCCCGGGAGGACCTGCTCGCCGGGCCGGGAGGCGGCGGCACCGAATTTTATGTGAGCGACTCCCCCGACGGGTTCTCCGAAATCGCCGGCCTGTTTTTGGGCGGCGACGTCAAGGGGGACGTCACGCAGATTGATCTGGATACGCTTTAGCGTACACAAAGGATGTTACGGATGAAAAAGGATGTTCTAATCGAAATCAAAGGCGTTTATAAGCAGGAGGGCGACGAGGACGAAATCGAGCTCTTTACGACCGGCTCCTATTATAAGCGCAACGGCAACTACTATATCGCCTACGACGAATCGGAGGCCACCGGCTTCGACGGCACCCACACGGTGCTCAAGGTCGAGCAGAGCGACAAGGTCACCCTGCTGCGCACCGGCACCGCCAAAAGCCAGCTCATCGTCGAGCGGGGCGTGCGCCACCAGTGCCACTACGACACCGGCTACGGCCCCATGATGATCGGCGTTTCGGGCGACCGCGTCGTCTCCGAGCTCGGCGACCACGGCGGCAGGCTCGAATTCGCCTACTCGCTCGACGTCAACACCCTGCTTGCCAGCGAAAACGCCGTCTATATCAACGTGCGCGAACAGGCGTAGCAAAGGGACCTTTCAGACCTTGAGGGCCGGCCGCCGGCCGCATGGGAGCGTTCCGAACAGGGCTCCCCCGGGCGGCGGGCCGGCAAAAAATATGAATGTACAGGATGTGTGACAGCATGACCAACCCGATCGCCGAAACCAAACAGTCGGTCGCGCAACTGCTCGACGCCGCGCTCGAAAGGGCCGTCGAGGCGGGGGCGCTGCCCGCCTCGAACGAGCTGCCCGACTTCGTCGTCGAGATCCCCGCGGACACCTCCCACGGCGACTTCGCCTCCAACATCGCGATGGCCTGCGCGCGCCCCTTCAAAAGCGCGCCCCGCAAGATCGCCGAGGCGATCTGCCAGCACCTCGACCTCTCGGGCAGCCCCTTTGACCGGACGGAGATCGCCGGCCCGGGCTTCATCAACTTCTTCCTCAAGGACGCGTGGTTCGCGGACGTGGTCGCGGCGGTGCTGCGCGAGGGGGATTCCTTCGGCCGCACCGGCTTCGGGCGCGGGGAAAAGGTCCAGGTCGAGTTCGTCTCCGCCAACCCCACCGGTCCCATGCACATGGGCAACGCGCGCGGCGGCGCGCTGGGCGACTGCCTCGCGGCCGCGCTTGACTGGGCGGGCTACGACGTGACCCGCGAGTTCTACGTCAACGACGCCGGCAACCAGATCGAAAAATTCGGGCTCTCCCTCGAGGCCCGCTACCTCCAGCTTTACCGGGGCGAGGAGGCGGTCCCCTTCCCCGAGGACGGCTACCACGGGGACGACGTCCGCGAGCGCGCGAAGGAATTCGCGAACCAAAACGGGGACAAGTACCTCGACGCGCCGGCGGAGGAGCGCCGGCGGGCGCTCGTCGACTACGCGCTGCCCAAAAACATCGAAAAGCTGAAGGCAGACCTCGAACGGTACCGCATCGTCTACGACGTGTGGTTCCACGAGAGCGAGCTGCACCACGGCGCGATCGACGAGGCGATACAAAAGCTCACCGAACGCGGCATGACCTACGAGAAGGAGGGCGCGCTCTGGTACCGCGCCACCGAAAACGGCGGCGAGAAGGACGAGGTGCTCGTGCGCGCCAACGGCTTCCCCACCTACTTCGCGGCGGACATCGCCTACCACTACAACAAGTTCGCGGTGCGCGGCTTCCAGCGGGTCATCAACGTGTGGGGCGCCGACCACCACGGCCATGTGGCCCGCCTCAAGGGCGCAATGGACGCCATCGGGCTCGACGGCTCCAAACTGGACATCGTGCTCATGCAGTTCGTGCGGCTCATGCAGGACGGCCAGCCGGTCAAGATGTCCAAGCGCACCGGCAAGGCGATCTCGCTGACCGACCTTATCGACGAGGTGCCGGTCGACGCGGCGCGCTTCCTCTTCAACCTGCGCGAGCCCAACTCGATGGTCGATTTCGACCTCGGGCTGGCGGTCGAGCAGTCGATGCAGAACCCCGTCTACTATGTGCAGTACGCGCACGCGCGCATCTGCTCGCTGCTCAAAAAGCTCGCCGAGGAGGGCGTTTCCCCACGCGCCTGCTCCCAGAAGGAGCTCTCCGCGCTGAACACCTCCGAGGAGGCCGAGCTCATCCGCGCGCTCGCGCGCTTTCCGCAGGAGATCGTCGACGCGGCCAGGAGCTACGACCCCGCGCGCCTCACCAAATACGCGGTCGACGTCGCGACGCTCTTCCACAAGTACTATACCGTCTGCCGCGTCAAGGGGGAGGCCGAGCCGCTCATGCAGGCGCGCCTCAACCTCTGCCTCGCGGCGCGGACAGTTATACGCAACGTATTAAATTTGTTGAAAATCACCTTCCCCGAAAGCATGTAGGAGGAACCGAAAGATGGAAGACAACGGCCGAAGTCGATTACGCCTGCCGCTGCTGCTCGACGGCGCGACGGGCACCGAGTTCATGAAGGCGGGGATGCCCGCCGGCGTCTGCGTCGAGCAGTGGGCGCTGGAACACCCGGAGACGGTCGCCTCCGTCGTGCGCGGCTATGCCGACGCGGGCAGCGACGTGGTCTACGCCCCCACCTTCCTGGCGAACGCGGGCAACCTGCGGATGTACGGACTGAGCGAGCAGGTGGCGGAGCTGAACGCCGCCCTCGTTCGCACCGTCCGTGAGGCGCTCGCCGGGCGCGGGACGCTCGTCGCGGGGGACATGTCCACCACCGGGCTGATGTGCGAGCCGTTCGGCGAGACGGAATTCGTCCACCTGATCGGCATCTACGCCGAACAGGCCCAGGCGCTCGCGGACGCGGGCGCCGACCTGCTGGCCATCGAGACGATGAGCTCCCTCTCCGAATGCCGCGCGGCCGTGCTTGCCGCACGGCAGACGGGGCTTCCGCTCTTTTTGACGATGACGGTCGACGCCGAGGGGCGCACGATGTGGGGGGACGACGTGCTCGCCGCGCTGGTCGTGCTTCAGGATTTGGGGCTGTCGGCCTTCGGGCTCAACTGCTCGGAGGGGCCGGACGACATGGTGCCCCTCTTTGAACGGATCGCGCCCTATGCGAAAATCCCCCTCATCGCCAAGCCCAACGCGAGCAATCCCCCGCTCTCTCCCGTGCAGTTCGCCGACAAGTGCGCCCGCCTCATGCGGCGGGGCGTTTCGATCATCGGCGGCTGCTGCGGCACCGATCCGGAATACGTCGCCGCGCTCCGCCACATGGTGGACGCCTTCGACGTCGACCGCGTGAAGGTCGCGCCCGCCGATTACGACATCCTCGCCGCCGGCCGGGAGGTCTACTACCTCGACGACGACCTCGAATACTCCGAGCCGCTCACCTGCGAGGTGGATATGGCGGATACGCTTCTGGAGGTTTCACACGACAGCTGCGACGCGGTGCTCATCCATCTCGATACCCCCGACGACGGCTACCGTTTTTCCCTCAACGCGCACATGGTCGACATGCCCGTCGCCTTTGAGTCGGAGGCGCTCGAGGCGCTCGACAGCGCCCTGCTCCACTACAACGGCAAGGCCATCGTCGTCTCCACCTCCTGCGAGATCGAAAAGGAGGACCTCGAGGAGGTCGCCGCCCGTTACGGGGCAATTGTGATGTGATTTTTCGGGGCTTCGCCCCAAGACGGTTTTGGATTTGCCGCTCAGGGAGCGGCGGAGCTTGTCGGTAGTCGACCGACAGCGGGCTTAGATTTGCCGCTCAGGGAGCGGCGGAGCTTGTCGGTAGTCGACCGACAGCGAGTTCCTTTCTTGCTTGCCCAAGAAAGGAACCAAAGAAGGGCACGAGGGGCTTCGCCCCTGCGACCCCCACGCTGCCTCCGGTTGGCCTGCGGCCAAAGTCGGCGGCGCCCTGTCACGGATCAGCGGACGAGCCCATAGCATCCCGCCGGCCGCCGCGCCGCGGGCGCAATGCCTCTGCCGGAGAGTCTCCGGAACCGTACCGGAAGTGCTCCCGGGGAGGCACGTCCGCTTTTGCATGGCGCGCAGCGCCCACGGGAAGGCGGAAAACTGCGCGGCTACGCCACGCACGCGCTCAGAGCGCGCGAACGCCCGATACGGGCGTTGTTTTCCGCTGGGTGGGTCTCCCCGAGCTATCCGGCTTCGGTCGTTGGGAGCGCCCGCAACCTGAATTGAGCCTTCAGCTGGTGTACCCGTGGGGAGCGGCGGTAGTCTGCGGGTTATGGCAAGGTACTCCCGGAGATTCCGCTTAGAGTTCCGGCTCGTAGGGCCGGGTCCGCGCAGCGGACTCAAGCCGGGGTCGCGGGGCGGAGCGCCCGCGAGCGGCCGTCGCGCGTAGCGCGCTCCGGGTATCCGCCGAAGGCATCCTCTCAGGATTCCGGCCCTTCGGGCCGGGTCGCATGGCGACTCCCTACGGGGAATCCAAAGGGGGCCTGTGGCCCT